>NZ_JAZBJZ010000001.1:0-143723 GCF_036349135.1 Tumidithrix elongata BACA0141 | reverse complement strand
GGAAAGGCTCTGGCAGTTTAACGGTAGACATTTTTACGCCGTAGTCTACTAGCCCGATCGGGAACTCCTCAACCAACTGTCGATTAAATGCCTCGCTCTCTGCTAAAGAAGCCTCGGCAAGCTTGCGCTGGGTAATATCTCGAAAGATACCTCGCGTGGCGATCGGGATACCATCTTTAAATTGACAATTGACATTTCCTTCTACGATAATTTCTTGGCGATCTTTGGTTAGGAATCTAGTTTCGATGCCCAAGCAGGGAGAACCATTAAATAGGCTTTGCATCACGATCTGACAATGCATCAGATCGTCGGGATGGATAACTTGGAAAATAGACAACTGCTCTAGGTCGGCATCGCTGTATCCCAAGGTTTCTTTCCAGGCTCGATTTACAAACAAAATCCGACCGTCGGGCGCAACGCTTTGAATCAAATCGGTAGCATTGTCAAAAAGATCGCGCAGTTGAGATTCTCGATCTTGCAGTTCTTGCGTCCGAGTTTCTACCCTAGCTTCAAGTGTTTGGTTGAGCTGCAGCAGATTGGCTTCTGCCTGCAATCGTTCTTGATTTTCCTGTCGCAATGCGTCCGTTCGTTCCAGAACGATCTGTTCTAAGTTCTCTCGAGCATTTCGCAATTCCAGCTCGATCTGCTTTAGCGAGGTAATATCGCGAATCACGCCAACCCTGATCGGGTTCGATGCTTCTTGGATGCAGGATTCCGAAATAAAGGCAAGATAGACCGTACCGTCGGCTCGACGCATGGGAATTTGACCTTCGACGGAGCTTTCAAAATCTGGGCAAGCATTGCTGGAATAGAGCCATTCTTCCAAGTCTGGCTGCTTTAAAATTTGAATGGGCTGACCGATCGCCTCTTGAGGCGTGAGATTGCTCAGCTTTGCAAGCGTATTGTTGACAAATTGCAATTGTCCCTGTTCGTTGAGAATGTAGATGCAATCTTTGACGCTCTGCATCGCATGGTTGAGTAATAGTAACTGCCCCTCTGCTCTGTGGCGGTCGAGGGTTTTGTTGACAGTTGCGGGCAGAATTTTGAGATAGTTGCGATCGGGGTCTTTGATTAAGTAATCGTAAGCTCCTTCATTCATTAACTTCGCGGCAGTTTCTTCATCGCCACTGCCCGTGGAGATAATGAACGGACAATTTCTGTTTTGTAGAATCGGGAACAGGGCACTAGAGAGGCCATCGCCCAAGTTGTAGTCTAGGATAGCAATCTCAAATGTCTGAGTACTTAGGATGCTAATCGCTTCGGTGAGAGAAGTGGCGATCGTATAGTCATAGGGCCAACTGGCTTGTTTTGCACTTCGCGTAAAGGCTAGGCGATCGATTTGATCGTCTTCAACCAGCAGAACCTTTATTGGGGGCGAATTTAAGACAGCGGCAGGAGAAATCATAAGTTAAGGAACCGATTAAATTATGTGATTAAATTAGGAATTTCGCATAAACGCCAATAGTTGTAGATAACTAGTAACTTCTCAACAAAATCAGGATACTCTAATGGTTTCACGATATAGCCTGCGGCACTTAGCTCAAAACTGACGAGTCGATCCTGCTCTTCTCTAGAGGTCGTCAAGATCACGACGGGGATTTTACGCCAATTGGGATCGGCTTTGAGAATTTTAAGAAATTCCAGCCCGTTCATGCGTGGCATATTTAAGTCTAGCAAAATTAGGCCTGGAGTCGGATTATTGGGGTCGCGCAAAAATTCGAGAGCGTCTTCGCCATCGTTTCTGACATGGAGCGGGTTATCAGCATGAATATCTCTCAATCCGCGTTTGAGCGTCATGATATCGAGTTTGTCGTCTTCTACAAGTAAAATTGGGTCAAAGCTTCTCATGATGGTTTAACCTTCATCCTCATTTACTGGTATAGGCAGCGTGAAGTAAAAGGTACTACCTTTCCCGACTTCAGACGTTACCCATATTTGACCGCCATAGGTTTCCACAATTTTTTTGACGATCGCTAACCCCACACCCGTGCTTTCTGACTGATCGCGCGGTACGAGAGTTTGGAAAATTTGAAACACCTTGTCAAAATGTCGCTCCTCAATTCCCACACCCGTATCGCTCACATAAAATTGCCAAAAGCCTTGGGTTTCCGCGTGACCGATGCGAATCTCTCCCTCTAGCTTACCCATATACTTGACAGCATTGCTAATCAAGTTTTGAAATACTTGCTGGATGCGAATCTTTTCTGCTTTTAATACGGGTAGTTCGGTGTCGATCGCAATCTGGATGCCCTTGGGTGCGGCGATCGAATCAATGATATCCACCAGTAATGGCTTGAGAGCGACCTCTGTTTTTTCCTCCCGCACTCTACCAACGCGAGAATATTGCAACACGCCATCGATCAGGTCGCTCATGCGCCGCACCCTGCCGCCCATCAGTTGCAGCATGTCTTTGCCCTCGTCATCGAGGCGATCGCCGTAATCTGTGAGCAACCAGTCTGCTAGAGAGGCGATCCCGCGTAAAGGTGCTTTGAGATCGTGGGAAACGATGTAGGCAAAGTCTTTGAGTTCTTGATTGACATGCGCCAACTCTGCCAGTAGTTGATTTTGCTTGACTTCCCCTTGCTTGCGTTCGATCGCGTGCAAAATCGATCGCTCTAACAGGGCGGCGCTGATGAAACGACCTTTAACCAGATAGTCCGCCGCACCCGATACCATGGCTTTGCGATCGATCTCGCTATCTCCAACCCCTGTCAGCAAAATCACTGGTTGGACGCATCCGAGTTTAAAGGCTGCTTCCATCAAATCTAAGCCAGTTTCTTTACCGAGTCGATAATCAAATAAATAGACATCATGGCGGTTTTTCGCAATTTCCGCTAGCCCAGCTTGGAAATTATCAGCCCAAGTCAACTTAAAGATAGCTTGCTCTGCCTCGCTCAAAAAATCGCGCGTGACCACGTAGTCATCTTCGTCGTCATCTACAAGCAGAACTCGATAAATCTCTGGAGCCATTGTTTTGCATTACTGGTTACGGGTTTGGCGATCTCACCTCTGATACTAACTTCTGACACTAAGTTCTAAGGCACAACTTATGATTCAGGATCGGGTTGTCTGAGAGGTAGGGTAATGATAAAGGTAGCGCCACAGTCAGGTTGGCTGTAGGGCACAATCGTTCCTTTATGTCGTTCGACAATTTTACGGCAAATCGATAGACCAATCCCCGATCCTTCATACTCTGACCGACCGTGCAGGCGTTGAAATACCTCAAAAATCCGATCGCGATATTTCTGATCGAACCCAATGCCATTATCGGCGACTTCAATGCGGACGCGATCGCCTTCTAGGGTCGCCGTGACGGTGACAACAGGGGGTACGCCTTCGCGACTAAACTTGAGCGCGTTGCCCAACAAATTTTGGAAGAGTTGGCGCATTTGAGGGGGGTCGGCATCGATCGCGGGAATTTCGCCCACATTGACCGTACCGCCGACCTTTTCGATCCGAATTTCTAGATCGGACAGCACGCCATCAATAATCTCGCGCAGGTTCACCTGAGTAAAAGGTTCGACTTTGGTCGTAACCCGCGAAAAGGTCAGCAGGTTGTCGATTAAAAGTTGAGCGCGACTGGCAGCGCTCAACATGCGCTGGAGATAGTCTTGGCTTTTGTCGTCAAGGACGTCATGACAACGAGTTTTAAGGCGATCGCCAAAGGCTTGAATTTTGCGTAGGGGTTCTTGCAAATCGTGGGATGAGACATAGGCAAAACTCTCTAGCTCTTTGTTACTGCTTTCTAGCTTTTGGGTGAGAAATCGCAATTCTTCCTCGGCTTTTTTGCGCTCCTCTAACTCAGCTTGCAGGCGAGCGTAAAGTTCTGCCTGTTCTAGCGGCGCTTCCAGTTGCCATGCCAGTTGTCGCAAAAATGATATTTCCCAATCTTGCCAGTCACGCGCATCGGCACAATGATGGGCGAGTACCAATCCCCATAGGCGGTCGCCCAAAATAATCGGGATGGCACAACTAGCGCGAATCTGGTACTTAGCATAAAGCCCCTGCATGCATTCAACCACCTGGTCGCGATCGCTCATACGGGTGACGTTGCCTTGTAGATATTTCTCGTAACAACTTTGGGGGAAAGTTTCTGGGGGGAACACTTCTTCCATAATCGTGCGCCAAGATTCGCCCACAGATTCGGCAGTGGCTTTGCTCGTGCCATCGGCAAATACTTGAAACACGACGACGCGATCGGTCTGGAGAAATTCTCTGACTTCTTCGACGATCGCGGTTAAGATCTTGTCTAGCTCAAGGGAACTGCGAATTCGTTGCAAGACCGATGCTAGCAAACTTGCCTGAGTCAATTGATGCTTTAAGGCAAGATCGCAAGCAGTCAGTTGCTCGGTTTCTTTAAGGTCGTTCATATTAAGATTGCTCTTTGTAGATCTGTAATCTTGAATCTTGAAATGGTAGTTCTTGTTAAAGCTTAAGCTGAGGCTGCGCCGTCAATTTCGATCGTGACAGGTTGTTTGCTAAGCGTTTTGGTCGGGCAATTCCACAATTTCAAACCAGTAGGTTCCTAGCGTCTTCATGATTTTTACCATCGAGTCAAACACGACGGGCTTGGCAATAAAGGAATTTACCCCCAGATCGTAGGTACGCAGAATGTCTTCTTCGGCTTTGGATGTGGTGAGCACCACAATCGGGATCTGGCGTAATTCAGGATAGGATTTGATTTCTTTGAGCGCTTCTCTACCATCCTTGCGCGGCATATTTAAATCTAACAAGATCAAACTGGGGCGAGGCGCACTTTTAGGGTCGCTGTAGTCACCACGATGCAGCAAATAGTCCATCAACTCTTCGCCATCAAACACAAAATGCAGGTCGTTGGCAAGGCGGTTTTCTTCGAGGGCATCTTGCATCAAGAGGCGATCGTCTTCATCGTCCTCTGCGACCAAAATGGTGATGCTTTTTCCTTTGTTCGGCATTATTGAAGTTCTCCTTTGGGTTGATGAATTGGTAGCGTAAAAATGAAGGTTGCACCTCGATCGGGTTCGCTTTCGGCGGTTAGCGTACCATTGTGTCGCTCTGCAATTTTACGGCAGATGGCAAGACCGATACCAGTGCCTTCAAAAGTTTTCCGTCCGTGCAGGCGCTGAAAGATCTGAAAGATGCGATCGACATATTTTTGCTCGAACCCAATGCCGTTATCGATCGCGCGAATCTCGCACCAATCTTGACCATAGCGTTGGAAGATCTGCGATCGCACCTGTATGAGAGGTTTGACTCCCTCCTGTTGAAACTTAAGGGCATTGCCAATCAGATTTTGTAAAATCTGGCGCATTTGCATGGGGTCGGCATCGATGACGGGTAGGCGATCGATTTCTACGGTTGCCCCCGTTTGCTCGATCCGTACCTCTAGATCGGAGAGTACGCCCTCTAGCACCTCAGCCAGATCGACCGATTCAAAGGGTTTAGACTTGGTGGTAACTCGTGAAAAAGCCAGCAGATCGTTAATCAAGATTTGAGCGCGACCCGCCGCATTTAGCATGCGCTCTAGATAATCTAACCCCTTAACGTCGAGCGAATCTTTACAACTTGACTTGAGGCGATCTCCAAAGGCTTGAATCTTGCGTAGAGGCTCTTGCAAATCGTGGGAAGAAACATAGGCGAAATCTTGCAATTCGCGGTTGCTTACCTCGAGGCGCTCTGCCAAAACCCGTAGTTCCTGCACCGCGCGTTTGCGCTCCTCGACTTCTCGTTTGAGATTAGTTTCGATTTCCTTGCGGTTCGTAATTTCTTTTTCGATCGCAATAAAATTTGTCAGCTTACCTTCTCCATCAAATACGGGGTTGATCTGCAACTCGATCCAATAGGGATGTCCGTCCTTGCGGTAGTTTAAAATCTCCCCAGTAAAGGGCTGACGGCGAGCCAAAGCATAACGGATCTCAGCAACAGTCTCTTTATCTGTTTTCGCGCCCTGCAGGAGTTCGCCTGGTTTTATTCCAATCGCTTCGGCTAAGGTGTAACCCGTCACCCGCTGGAAGCTCTCATTGACCCATTCTATGGTTCCTTGGGGATTGGTCACGATCGCCACGTTATCGGTTTGGCTAGCAATCAGGGATAGCTTTTGCAATTCAAGTTCGGCAGCCTTGCGAGGCGTAATATCCTTGCGAATGGCGAGGTACTGATAGGGTTTCCCCAGTTCGTTAAGAAAAGGCACGATCGTCGTATCTACCCAATAGAACGAACCATCTTTAGCCCGATTTTTAATTTCAGCCTGCCAAGTTTCTCCCTTGGCGATCGCTTTCCACATATCAGCAAAAAACTGGCGAGGATGATGCCCAGAGTTGAGAATGCGGTGGTTTTGTCCGAGTAACTCGTCACGACTATATTTGGAAATTTCGCAAAATTTATCGTTGACAAAGTTAATCATGCCTTGGACATCGGTAATTGCCACGATCGCCGTTCGATCTAGAGCCGTAGTGATATCAAAAGCTTGTTTTTCGGCTTGTTTCTGAGCGGTGATATCTTTGGCAATGCCCAAAAATCCTGTAATCTCGCCTTGGTTTGTGCGAATGGCGGTAATGGTTAGCATTACAGGGAAACGCGAACCATCTTTACGGATATAAGTCCATTCCTGTTCGGCAGCCTGTCCTAGTTTAGCCTTGGCAATAAAGACTTCAAACCCAGGCTCGATCTCTTGATGAAGTTCTTGAGATAACTGTTTCGCTTGGGACACAACTTCATCCAGATCGTGCAAAATAGCAGGGCTAGTCTTGCCTACGACCTCTGCGGCAGCATACCCCAACATATTCTCAGCAGCTACGTTGAAGGATTGAATCGTGCCTTGTAGATCGGTTGAGATAATGGCAAAGTTGGCGCTATCTAAAATGGCTTGTTGCAGCATCAAAGTGCTTGTCAGTCGATCTTCCGATGCTTTGCGATCGGTAATATCCCGCGCGATTTTCGATGCCAGAATAATTTTGCCTTCAAAGTCTCGCACTGGAGAAATCGTTGCCGAGATATTTATACGCTTGCCATCCTTACGGACGCGCTCGGTCTCAAAGTGCTCGATCCGTTCGCCCCGAGCGATTTTCGCGAGAATTTGCGGTTCCTCTTCTTTCCGATCTGGCGGAATCAGCATCGCCATGGGCTGTCCGATCGCCTCCCGTGCTGTATACCCAAAGATCTTCTCCGCTGCGGAATTCCAACTAGTGATGGTGCCATCGAGGGTTTTGGTCATAATGGCATCATCGGAGGATTCGACAATAGAGACGAAAAGCTGAGAGGCATCTTGACTTCGTCTTAACTCCAACTGACTCATGACCAAACGACTGAGCGACTCAAGCTGTTCGATTTGTGTGGTTGTCAGTGTTTTAGGCTGGCGATCGATCGCGCACAAAGTCCCCAAGGTATAGCTGTCAGGGGTGGTTAAAGGAACGCCAACATAAAAGCGAATATTCGGATCGCTTGCCACGAGGGGGTTGTCCGCAAAGCGATCGTCCAAGGTCGCATCAGGAACGATCAGTTTCATATTCTCGGCAACAACGTGACCGCAAAAAGAAATGTCTCTCGGCGTTTCTGGGGCATCAATGCCGACGCGCGATTTAAACCACTGCCGATCGCGATCGACCAAAGAGATTAAAGCGATCGGCGTTCCACAGATACGGGCAGCAAGTTGCGTCAAGTCGTCGTATTCCTGTTCTGGTAAGGTATCGAGGATCTTGTAGCGATCGAGAGCCGCTTGCCTTTCGCTTTCATTTTGTGGAATTTCGGGCTGCTTCATGGGATTAAACCGATCGTGGCTCTATATTATGAAATTTATTGATGTAGAAATTAATTTTAAATTTGTCGGTATTCAGAGGGTTAACGCAATTACTTTTCTGGTAACAGAGGCCTCAGCTCAATTACAAGAACGATGAATTGGCTTTGAAATTCTAAAGTTTTTATTGGATTTATCCATAAAAACTATTAGTTCGATAAAAATAGAATGAAATCAATCAAACCACATACTGTTGTGGCCCCACACATCCATACAAAATATAATTGAAGAACTTTCCCTACCTGACTTTAGACTAGCTTATTTAATAATAATTAGCCCAGTTTACTTAATAAAAAAACAAGGCATAGCCTTAGTATTCGCCATGTATGGGGTAAATTTAATCCTCTTTAGCCCTTCCCAATATGGATGATAAATAGATTTTCATCTTCCCCCAGTAGGGTGAATTAAATTAGGGAAGTCAAATTTCACTTAACACTAAGTCAGGACACTAAGTCAGGACATTCTGACTGCACGAGTGCGCCTTCTATCACCTTTTGTGAGAATATTGCGATCCGCCTTCGCTTCTAGTTTGGTCTAGATTCTGATTATCTTCTGCAATCAAAAATTAGAGGTGATGGAGCAAAGGATTGGCTAAAAGAAGATTATCTTTTTAGAACTATTGTTTTGGACAAAGATACGATTTAGCTGTCTAAAAAGCCCGTTATAACTATCACCGAAGTTACTAGAGATAACCACATATTTTTAAGGTGATTATGAAAATTTTCTCATTTTTTTGTTTGGTAAATGTTAATTTAATTGGGTTTCTTTGCAAATAGTCTTGACAGTAGGCTTCTGTAGATAGACAGTAAGTTGATAAACTGTGTAGATGTAGGAAGCTATGGCACTAAGAAACGGAAGAAGATCGGCAACTGGTTTTTTAAGAGATTTTCAGGAATTTATTGCTAAAGGGAACGTTGTCGATTTGGCAGTCGCTGTAATTATCGGCGGTGCATTTGGCAAAATTGTCGATTCTTTTATTAAAGATATCGTTACCCCAGTCATTTTAAGTCCTGTTTTATCTGCTGCTGGAATTAGCGAACTGGAAAAATTGTCAGTTAACGGCATTAAGTACGGTGTGTTTTTAGCGGCAGTTCTAAACTTTGTAGTGATCGCATTTGTGATTTTCCTCATGATTCGCGCTCTTGAGAAGTTTAAGCGCAAAGAAGCTGCTGCTGAAGCCGAAGCTGTTGCCGAAGTGGATAACACTCAAGAGCGTCTGGCAACAGTTTTAGAAAACCTCACAGAGGTCTTAAACCGAAACCGCTAGATCGAAATTTATCCCCCTATCCAGCCTCCTCTTGCTAATCTCTGCAAAGAGGAGGCATCAAATTTCGCGATCGCAGGGTGGGTTCTCATCCGATCAAGCCACCACCGATCGCTCGACTAAGCCTTGTAAAGCTGCCTGTAAATCTTCCGTGGTCTGATTAACACAGGCTTTTGCTGCCACGCGACTTGATTGATAGGTAGCAAAGCGATCGCTGATCGAGATCGGCTCTCCAATCGATAAAATCAGCTTGCGATCGCCCAAATAGGGAGTTTTGCCAAAGGTCTCAGTTTTGACCCGACTTAAAGCTCGCCAAATTAGTAACAAAGTTTCTGCATAGCGACTCGCACTAGGTAGCTCAGACACGTAGTTCCCTGTAACCGAAACAATACTTTCGGCAATTCGCATATGCCACTGACTCGAATTCGCTTCCTTTGCCAGTTGATCGGCAAATCCACGTTCTAGCGTTGAGATAGTACTAAGGTCTTTAAAATCAGCCCGAAAAATCCGATCCCAACCTGCTTGTTCTAAACGACGACAGCGATCGGTAATCGTTCCTTTGGAAGGCATGGCAAAGTGAGATTCTGATACCCGCAAAATATGATCTAGCACAATTTGAATGCGTTCGCCTAGATCTTGAGCCTCGGAAATGGAGGTTTCTGGAGCATGGGACGGATAGAATTTTTGATAGTGGTCGCTCACATATTTCACAAGATAATGCCCGACTGCGTAGAGACGTTCGTAGCGTTCTTTATGCTCGATCGGAGGCTTAACCATGCCACAGTCCTGTTCGATTCGCATCAACATGCGATCGATATTCTCCCAAGATGCAACGGCATATTCGTATTGCAAACCAATCGGTAGAATCACCACAGTCTCAGAACGTCCTGCTTTTGCGAGGTCTTCCGCTGCCCAAAATCCGATCTGGGCGATGCCTGGCTCTAGTTGACCGACGAGTTCGCTCTGCCCATTTGTTCCACCTTCGGGTGCCATGGATATAGGGAATTTCCCATCAATCATTTGCTTGCGAATCGCTTGCAGCCCCTGCCGATCCAATTTGCCGCGAAAGATGGGAATCCCCCCCAGTCTTGGGAAGAGCCAATTGACAATTTCACCCGCCCAGAGAGGAATGCCGCGATCGTAAACAAAATTGGAATGTACGGGTTGAGCGAACTTTACCCCCATTCCTCTCGCTTTTGCCTGAATCCCATGGGAAAGAAGGTAAAGCATGCTGAAGTGATCGTCTGTGGTGGGATGACGGAAGGCGAAAAGATATCTCGTTTTCCCTGCTTGAAACGTTTGCATCGCTTCAACTAGACGTTCCATATTGCGGGATTCAATTTTGGAAATTCCACATTTCCACCGTATCCACATAGGCAGCAAAAATCTTAGCCCTCGCAGCAAATTGAGATCGAAACTGGGTGGATAGTAAATGAGAGGGGGTTGCACGCGATTCAGATCTACTGCCATTTGAAAAGCTCAAGATAAATAATGGGTATAAACACAGAGATTAAAATAGCCTATTTCTGATCGCTTGGTCTGCGATCGCTGTGCCAATATTGATTTTGTCCCTGAGAAATCTCGTAAAATCTAAGCGTTCTTTCAGGAAGCATGTCTAGTCTAGTCTTGTCTGGGATGGTTGTTTATTTTTTGAACTGAAAGCAATATCCTCAGATGGGGCGCGATAGAGGCGCGATCGCGTATTTGGCGGAATAATACCCAAAAAACTGAAAAAATTTAAGCCTTGGGGTTGCAAATCCAAAAAACTATGGTATTAAGTTGTACGTGAAAACATCAATATGTCTGCTTAGCACTGCCAAATTATGTTTCATAGATTTTTGGGATTACCCAAATGCTAAAAATCTAAGGACGTAAAAGTAAGCAAAAACGTCAAGGCTAAAAAAGCATATTGGAGACGCATTCACACATGCAATCGATAAAACCGAATTCACCGAAACAATGAATTCGTCTCTTGTTCAATTTACATAGAACGTCAAATGAAAATAGAAGAAGCGCTGGTCTTGATCGATCGGGGCGTACCTAAAGGCTTGAATACCATTCAAGAACTTGTGGTTCGTCATACTTTAGAAGATAAAACTTATCACGAAATCGCTGAGATTTGCGGCTATGATGCCTCCTACATTCGCGATGTGGGTTATCAGTTGTGGCGAACTTTGTCTAAGAGTTTCGGAGAGAAGGTCAAGAAAGGTAACCTTCAAGTCATCTTACGCAGACAGTCGCAGAAAGCTTTACAGGAACAAATGTCATCGCGACAGGTTATGCAACAGGGATTCTCACCCTATGCGGTTCGAGAACAATCCGATCGCACCAGTGAATTTGATGCGAAGGAAGTCAGTCTAAATAACTCGAATGTGATTGATTTCCAAAAAGCTGTTGTCAGTAAGCAGAGAGAGGTAGGCAATACCATCGCTGTATCAGTCCAATTGGAGGATATTGGGGTAGAAGATACTCTGATTAACGATGTCACGCGTAAACTTGACGAATTGAGACGCAATGGTGCAAATCGCGCGATCGCTAGCCATAACAGGCATCAATTCATTGGGCTATTGCACGAACTGCAAGCCTGCCTGCAAGGCTGAGAACGATCTTTGCCTAGGCGTTCAATACGCAATCAAGTATAAAATCGTGATTACCTTTCGGCGATGCGATCGAGCTTTTCGCGAATCGAGAGTTGAATTAGCGATCGCAACAGACCAATTAAAGATAACCCTGATAGCATAAACGCCGCGATCGCCCAGCTAACATAGCCCCCACCTGCACCCACCAACAAGACTGCCCCCGATAGGAGTGTAAACCCCGTCAAGCAGGCATAGATTAGGCTCTTGACGGCGAGGTGAATGCGTTTGAGCGTGCGATCGCTTTCCGTAGACCGCACCTGAATCATGAGTTCGCCTCGGTCTAAGCGATCTTCCAACTTACGCAAAAACACTTCGGTCGCGCTGGGCTGGTTGAGCTTGTAGGTGATAAAGTCTCTTGCCTGTCTGGCTAGCTCACCCAACATATTTCCCTGCCCCTTGGCAAGGGTTAGGCTGCGTACAAAAGGTTGAGCCGCAGCGGTCAAGTTATACTCTGGGTCGAGAATTCGCGCAATGCCATCCAAGGTGGTCAGCGACTTAAGAATGTAGGTCATTTTGGCTGGAAGCCGAAAAGGCTGCTGCTCAAACATGGAAACCAGTTCGCTTTTCATCTGCTCGAATGCCTTGATATCCACAGGACGCTCGGTAAACCGATCTAAGACAAACTTCATCATGCGCTTGACGGGACTCATGTCAGGCACAGCTTCAAGCAAACCCATGCTGGTCAGCATATCGATCACCTCATTGCTATCCTTTCTCAGCACGGCAAAGAAGGTCTTGACCATCTGGTCTTTGTCCATGGATTGCACTTCAGCCATCATGCCATAGTCATAAAAAATCAGATTGCCATCCTGACTGACCGCCAAGTTGCCTGGGTGCGGATCGGCATGAAAAAAGCCATCTTGGAGTAATTGTTTGAGATAGGCGCAAATCCCCAATTGATTGATTTCCTTAGGATTAAGTCCACAGGCTTCTAGGGCTTGGCGATCGTCAACTTTAATCCCCGGTACGTATTCCATCGTGAGGACTTGTGTGGTGCTGTACTCCCAGTAGACACGAGGAACAACGATGCGAGGGTATCCCTTAAAGTTTTGACGGAAGCGATCGGCGTTTTTGCCCTCTTGGGTATAGTCAATTTCTTGATAGAGTACGGTGAAAAATTCGGAATAAATACCTTCAAGCTGATATTTTCTCGTCCAAGCAAAGTAACGGCGAAACACCTTTAATAGTTTGCCGATCGCATGGAGATCTAAATCAAATAATTTCTTTAGCCCTGGACGTTGCACCTTTACCACGACATCTTCACCCGTGTGCAACCTTGCTTTATGCACTTGCCCCAAGCTTGCCGCTGCCAGAGGGGTGCGATCGAAATCTCGATAAATCGTGTGAATAGACTTACCTAGCTCAGTTTCGACAATCGTAATCGCTTCGGTCACGCCAAAGGCGGGCACATTGTCTTGTAGTGCTGACAATGCCTCGATATATTCAGGCGGTAAGAGATCGACACGGGTTGAAAGCGATTGCCCCACTTTAATAAATGTTGGACCTAGCTCTAGTAGGTTAGATACTAACCAATTGGCACGGCGCTTGCGCGTAGCTGAAGAGGAATTTTGCCAGAGGTTGTCCCACCAGATAAAAAACAGAAATGTGAAAGCCGTCGTGAAAACTTCACGTTGTCGCGCCAAGGGCGAACTTTTTACTCTTTGCCAGCGCAGGGGCTTAGGGTTAGGAACAACAGTTGTGAGCATGTCACGCTTATATTTAGTGCTGATGCTGCCAATATCTTAACTATTTCTGTGAGATTGTACTGTTTCTTTCCCAAGACTAGGATTTGATGTTTCCCCCTCACAATGTTCAGTTTACCCGTAATTGATAGGCAAACAATCAAGCTAATTAAATGCAGACAAACTTGCTATGGTAAAATCACACAAAAAGATGGTGGTTCTGCCTAAATTTTTTTTGGTTAAATTTTGAGTTGGACAGTTAACAATAACGGCAGAAATTTTCCAAATAGTTTTAGAGGTGTAAGCGAGGTACAAGCATGGGTGAAATTACAAGAGAGGAGATACGCGAGCGGCTGGGTAATATCGATCAAATTCGAGACATTATTTTTGGCGCACATTTGCGCGAATATACTAGCCGACTCGATAAATTAGAGTCCGATCTGGGCACGATGCAACAAGAAGTGCGCGATCGCATCAATGAAGTCAAAAATGTCCTCTCTATCGAATTGAAATCCGCAGTGGACTCGATTGATAAACGGCTAAAGGTAATTTCCGCAGCAACCCAAGAGGAAAGTGCCGATCTGCGCCAGCAGATCGATCGGGTAAATCGTAAATTTACCAATGGCATTGAAGCTCTTGATGAAGCAGTTGAAACCCAAAAGAATGCCCTCCGCGAAGAACTCACGGACACGCGCGATCGACTGCAAGAAGATATTCGAGAATTGAGAGCCCATGTGTTTGAAGAACTCGACAGACACTTCTCAATGCTCAAAGAGGTTAAGGTTTCCAAGGATGATATGGCAGAGATTCTGTTTGAACTGGGCATGAGGCTCAAGGGAACAGAATTTGTACCCGAACTCAAGGAAGCAGCCGAACTTGACTATGAGGATCTCGCACTACCTGAATCTGCACCTGCACCTAAGCGTAGTAGTTTGGGTTCAGATAGCGCTACGAGTACAACTGCTCCTGCTAGCACGCCGAGCAAAACTCCTAGCCGCTCAACCCGAACCACAAAAGCCTAAATTTCCGACCATTCGGGATTTGGGCGATTTTTACATAGCATCATAGTTTAGGGGCGATCTATCGGTTGCCCCTATCTTAATAAGTGAGATTCCTGTAATCTTGATCTTTAACGAACTAGTGTCATAGCCAATGACAAAAGAGTTTCCAAACAAAACATTTGAGTCAGATGCCCAACAAGATCCTGACTCGCTTGACTCTTTAGAGAACTTGCTACGTTTATTGGCAGATCTCAGCATCATCGATCGCGCTAAAAGAGAAAAAGCTGCTGCGGAAATTCAGAAAACCACCCTCCCCAACTCCGAAAACCCAAACGCCAGACTTCCCAACTCCAAAATCTCCCGATCTATACCCCAAAACTCCGAAACCTCAAACGCCGAGCACTCCAAGTCCAACTTCTCCGAACAAAGCAATAGTGGGGACTCTAACGGCAACGGACAGGATTACAGGCGCGATCGCCTGAGAGAAGTTCCTAACACAAACTCCTCTCGTCTTTCTAAGCTTGGCATAAGTGATGATTTAGCACCCATTCAGAAAGCCGAACAGAACCTCAGAACTTCAGCGCCAAGCAATACGAGGAATGCTAGCGGCAATGGGCAGGATTACCAACGCGATCGCTTGAGAGAATCTCCTAGTGCGGCATCCTCTCGGGTTTCCAAACTAACAGCGAACGATTTCGGGCGCGACGATCTTCAAAGCTCTGAACCACCACCGCGCAAAACATCAGAGCGAAGGGATTCAGAACAAAGGGATTCAGAGCAGAGGGATTTAGAGCGAAGAAACTTAGAGCAAGGGGATTTAGAGCAAAGGGATACTGGGCATTCTAACGGCAATGGGCAACGCGATCGCAGGTCAGAAATCCCTGCGGCTCCCATGGTGGCAGAGCAAAATTCCTACCGCGATCGCATTAAAAAAATCTTGGCGATGCCCGTGCAATCAGACTCCTCATTTCTTGAGAAGCTTCAGAATGCCAAGCTAGATAGCGATGCATCCCCTGCCATACCAAGCTTGTTGGATGATATCAAATTCCTTGAAATCCCCAGCATTCAACCAGAAAAGATTCCCGCTGATTTGACAAGCCCAACGGAAGTACCTCAAAAGCCCGTTCAGATCCCTCAGTTGGAGACCCAGTCTAACATTTCACCCGAATCAGACTTAGGCACATTTCGTCACCTATCCAAATTATTAGGCGATCTCAATGGCTTGGATAGTACGAAAAAGCCAGAAGATACTTCTATCCCACCTGAGAAACCTAAGGCGGCTGATGAGACTGCTCAGCTACAGGTTCTACAGAATATTTTAGTCGAGCCCGAATTGGTTCAAGTTCGCAACTTTTTGGAAACGGTAGAACTGAAGTTAACGACCCTAGAACATCAGGTGAATGACCCCGCCTTAGAACTCAAGCTCAAAGAACTGGAAACCCAGATGAGCGACACCTCAGAGATTGGGGATATGCAGAGAAAAATGGCAGAGATGGCAAGTCAGCAAACAAACTTGTTAACCAACTTTCCCACAGAGCTAGCCAATCTCAGACAGCGATTGATGGAGGTCGAGCAAAATCTCTACGAGCCCGAACAACTTGTAAATTTGTTAATGCCAGTAATTGTCGAACTGCTTAACCGTAAAATATCAGAGTCTAAAGAGGATATCAGCCAGGCGATCGTACCGATCATTGATAGCGTGATTCATCAACGCACGCAGGAGGATAAGGTTGCCATGAGTAATGCCTTGGCTGAAATTATTCCCGCTGCCATCTCCCAACAGATTCAAAACTCTCCCAAAGAAATTGCCAAAGCGATCGGCCCTGAAATTGGTGCTGCCATTCAAGAACAAATTCGTCTCGATAAAGATGTGATTGCCAATGCGCTTGCACCTGAGATGGGAGCGGCAATTAAACAGCAGATTTTATTAGAGCGTGATGCCATGGTTGATGCCCTCTATCCTGTGATTGGGAACACGATCAGCAAGTATCTGTCGGAAGCGATTCGTGCGATCAACGAGCGTGTTGAGAGAACCTTTAGTCTAGAAGGCATGCAACGCAAGATGCGAGCCAAGATGCAAGGGGTATCTGAAGCCGAGTTAATTCTCAAAGAGTCGATGCCCTATGAAGTGCAGGCTGTGTTCTTAATTCAGAAAGATTCTGGTTTGGTGATGGTCGATCTACAGAAAAGGAGCGACGACCCTGAATTCCCAGCTTTAGAGTCAGACATGGTCGCAGGGATGTTAACGGCAATTCGCACCTTTGTAAATGACTGTATTGCTCGCTCGGGTAATGTTTCGGAATTAGATGAGATTGACTATGGCGGTTCCAAAATTGTTTTAGAAGTGGCGGGATATTGCTATTTGGCAGTGGTAATTCAAGGGGAACCCGATAAGAAGTTTATCTTAAAAATACGCAACACGCTTTCAGAGTTGATTCAGAAACATGATAAGTGGATCGAGCAGTTTGATGGCGATTCCAGTACCATTCCATCGGCAGTGTATAAACTGTTACAACCCTTACTCGACAAGCCCGATCCCGAGAAATCGACAAAATCCAATCGAGGTTTATTGATTGTTGGTTTCGTAGTACTAGGGCTAATCCTTGTGCCTTGGGGCTTTTATCAATATCGCAATGGTGTCGATCGCCGCCTTGAGGCAAAAACTACGAATGCGATCGCTTCCACTCCAGAGTTGGCGGTCTATCGCTTAAATGTGGCTGCCAATGGAGAGCGGCTACAACTCTCAGGACAATTGCCCAATCAATATCTGCGCGATCGCGCCGCCCAAGTAACCCAACGAGTCATCCTCGCTGAAAATCCCCAATTAACGATTGATAATCAGATTTTTGCGGTCGATGTTCCCCCCGACCCCGTACTTGCCGCTGCAGAGGTACAGCGGGTTACGGCGCTTTTAAATCAGACAGCGGGAACCGCGATCGCGACCAGCTTTAAAGTGGACAAGATTACGATTACAGGCAAAGTGACCGAACCCGCGATCGCCGATCGGATCACCCAAGCCCTAGCGCAGATCCCTGGGGTGAAATACATTACCAACACGGTTACCATCCAGCCACCCGAGCTGACAACACGCATTTATTTCTATACAGGGTTGGCTGATTTGCGCCCAGAAGACACGGTAAGAATCTTGGAGGTTACTGCCTTTTTAGAGCGGTATCCCAGCTATAACCTTAAGATTTTGGGTAGAAGCGATCCCATCGGCGATCCATTTTCCAATCAGCAGTTAGCCAGCGATCGAGGGCAATCGGTCTATAATGCATTGGTTCAACGGGGCATAGATCGAAAACGGCTACAGGTGATTGGGCTAGACTATCATCTCAGTAGCACCGATCCTAAAGAACCTCTGTGGATGGCAAGGAGGGTAGAATTTGTGCCTGTCCTATCTGTACGCTAGGCTTTCACTAGGTAAAGAGCGGCGAGCGGAGCCGAAAAGCCTCTTTTGTCATCGGGTACAATGCTTAGACCTGATTATGAGCGCCATAATCTCGATATACTGCTAGGGTTGCAATATTTCACATTTGAGGGCTATTTAAGCTGAATTTATGTCAACCATCTCGAAAAAAATGTGCATGATTGGTGACTTTGGTGTGGGTAAAACCAGCTTAATCTGCAGATTTGTCGATCGCTCCTTTAGCGATCAATATCTTTCGACGGTGGGAGTCAAAATTTCGCGCAAAATGCTTGAATTATCTAATCCCAATCAGCAAGATCAGTTAAATCTGCAAGTACTGATCTGGGATATTGAAGGAAGTACAAAATTTAAGGCGATCGCACCTAGTTATCTACAGGGTTCAAAGGGTGCGTTAATTGTTGCCGATGTCACTCGTCCTGAAACTCTCTCAAATTTATCGCAACATATTAAATTGTTTTTATCGGTGAACCCCAAAGGTTACGCGATCGTGGCACTCAACAAAGCTGATTTGGTAGAACCTGAGAAATTAGCCAAACTTTTAGAAATTTATCAGTTTCCCGAGCAAAATCGGGTGTTAGGGGTACAGGCGACTTCTGCCAAGCTAGGTGATGGCGTCGATCAAATTTTCCATAAGCTTGCCCATAGTATGGTTCAACCTGAATGAACTCCACAGCCACCAAACTGCTTCTACCTCATCATATTGAGTACCTCATCGTAGATCAGAACTTGGTGATTCAATTTGCTTCGGTAGCGATCGCCCGCTTTGTCGAGTTTGAGGAAGATATTGAGGTTGGTCAAGATATCCGATTGGCTTTTCCTGAACTGTTTGGCTACGAAGAAATTTTGATGGCGATTGTTGCAGGCGATCGCGCGAATTTCGAGTTGAAAGCCGTGACCCGTATTTTAGAGAATCGGGATGTGCATCAACAACCAAACCTTAACCAAGATTTTAACAGTTCCTTAGATTCTGAAAATTTCGAGATTCCTAGAATCAATTCACCCATTTATATCGATATCTATATCAATAAAATTGCCGATCTCTCAGATTGCCTTGTGGTGTTTGTCGAAGAAGTTACCGATAAGATGGCGCTCGAACAAGCACTCGTTCAGAGCCTCAATGAAATGCATCTACTGGCAGGGGCTTTAGATACTTCCAGTCACTATATCGATCAAGTCATTGCCTCTATGGCAGAGGCTTTGTTGCTTGTTACGCCCTCTGGCAAGATTAAAACCGTCAATCAATCCGCTCAAAGTCTATTTGGCTACACATCCGAGGAGCTAGTCAACCAGTCATTATCCTTATTGAGTAACGATCCCAAGCTATTGATTCTCGACCGAGAGCAAACCCAAAGAATGGAGGCTGTTTGCCGCAGAAAAGACGGTGAATGCCTATTGATTTCGTTTTCTCGCACGGTCTTTTTTGTAGAACCAGATAGCTCGCCAACTTGGATCTATATCGGTCGGGATATTACCGATCGCAAATATCGCGAAGTCAAACTTTTAGAAAATGAAGAGCTTTATCGCGTCTTGTTTGAAAGCGTGATCGATCTTATGTTTGAAAATACGAGCGATCTGATCCAGTGGGTCACCTCTGAAGGGCAGTTTGTCTATATCAATCATGCA
This sequence comes from Tumidithrix elongata BACA0141, assembly GCF_036349135.1. NCBI lineage: Bacteria > Bacillati > Cyanobacteriota > Cyanophyceae > Pseudanabaenales > Pseudanabaenaceae > Tumidithrix > Tumidithrix elongata. Next base: position 124,313 of record NZ_JAZBJZ010000001.1, on the reverse strand, counting down.
TGGCGAGATACATTGGGTTACACCCTAGAGGATGCCACTCCTTCCTCTATTTTTGAAATTATCCATCCTGACTGCCAAACAGAATTTCGAGAGAATTTTGATGCTGTTCTTGCGGGGGAGAGCATTGAACAAATTGTGGCGGTATTGTGTGCTAAAGATAATCAAAAGATCTGGGCTGAAGGCACAATTAATTGTAAGTTCAGTGAAGGTAAGCCCATGGCGGTCTTGGTGATTTTTCGAGATATCACCCCGCGTTTAAAAATTGAGGCACTTTTAAACCAAGAGAAAAAAAATACAGAACGCTTGCTACTAAATATCTTGCCAGCACCAATTGTGGCGCAATTAAAACAATTAGATGCCAATACAAATATCAACCCCAGTGAAGCTGTAATTGCCCAACATTTTGCAGATACCACCGTTCTATTTGCCGATATTGTCGGCTTTACCCAAATTGCTGCAACACTCAACCCAACATCCCTGATAGACTTGCTCAACCACATCTTTTCTGTTTTCGATCGCCTTACCGAAAAACATGGGTTAGAAAAAATCAAAACCATCGGAGATGCCTATATGGTGGTGGGGGGAGTACCAATGCCAAAAATCGATCACGCCGAAGCGATCGCAGATATGGCTTTAGATATGCAGGGGGCGATCGCGCAGTTTCAACTGGCAGGCATTCCGTTTAGTATGCGCATCGGTATCCATACTGGCCCTGTAATTGCGGGGGTAATTGGGATCAAAAAATTCATTTACGATCTCTGGGGTAATACGGTCAATATTGCTAGTCGAATGGAATCCCAAGGTAAGCCACGAAAAATTCAAGTTACAGATACCACCTATGAGCGCTTAAAGGAGCGATATATTTTGCAAGAGCGTGGTATGGTGCGGATTAAAGGGAAAGGGGATATCAAGACCTATTGGTTGATAGGTAAAAAATAAATAAGAAACGGATAAAAAATAGATAAGAAACAGGCAAAAAATAGACAAGAAGCAAGGGGAAGGCAATTTGTCAAATAAGATATAAGTAGTAAAAGATAAGAGTTCTTAACAGCGATCGCGCAGCAATGCATGGGTAACCTATAGGTAATGAAACAGTCGAGTCTTCTCAAAAAGCTTTTAGTACCACCACAAAGGTCATACCTTGTGGTGAATCGAAATTTAGTGATTGTTGAAGAATCCTACGGCGTCCAAAGATTTGCTGGGCTCATTATTAAGGTGGCGATCGGACAGGATGTCAGGCTTTGTTTCCCAGAATTGATTGGACTTGAGCGCATCCTTGATGAAATTTGGCAAGGAGAACGATCTGGTTTTGAACTAAAAAGCATTAATCGCGCCCAAGTCAAAGGTGAACCCATCTATTTTGATATTTATATTCTGAGTGCCTTTGATACCGAAGAAAATCAGACCATTCTGATCTGGTTCGAAGATGTATCAGAAAAGATGAACATGACGCAAAAGTTGGTACATCGAGCCAACGAAGCGGAGTTGCTATCTCATACACTAGCCACAACCAATGACTATATTGATAAGATTATTGGTTCGATGGCTGATGCCCTTTTGGTTACCACCACCACGGGCAAAATCAAAACCTTTAATCAAGCAGCCCAAGAGCTATTTGGTTACAGCCGAGAGGAATTGCAAGATCTGGCGATCGCGCAACTTATCCTCGACACCAAATTTCTGGAACGAGTCCATCAACAACAGGCCCTCACCGACAAACATTTTCTCGAAAGTACAGAAACAATCTGCCAAACCAAAGATAGTACTGATATTTTAGTTTCCTTTTCCTGCTCGATCATTAAGACCGATCAAGAAGGCATCTTTAACTATGTTTATGTGGGGCGAGATATCACTGAACTAAAACGCACAGAAAATGAACTCAATTTGGCGCGCCAGCAGGCCGAACAATCTGCCCAAGCCAAAGGCATCTTTTTAGCAAACATGAGTCATGAGATTCGGACGCCCATGAATGGGGTCTTGGGCATGACCGACCTGCTCTTAGAAACGACTTTGACCTCCGAACAAAGAGACTATGTTGAAAGCATTCGTATGAGTGGGGATTTTCTCCTGAGTCTAATTAATGAAATCCTCGATTTCTCAAAACTCGAAGCAGGGGAAATGCAGCTAGAAGTCATTGATTTCAACCTGATTAAGTGCGTTGAAGATGTGATGGAACTGCTAGCTCCACAGGCCCATAAAAAAGGACTGGAAATCAATACCTTGATCGAGAGACAGGTTCCGATCTATTTGCGTGGTGATGTCGGTCGTTTGCGTCAAATTCTCACAAATCTAGTTAGCAATGCGATCAAATTTACAGCTCAAGGTGAAGTTATCCTCTCCATAGAAGTATCTAATGCAGATCTTCCTCTAGCCCGTGAGTCAGATCGGGGTGAAGGTCAGGAATCAGGTTGCGAACTTCTGTTTTCGGTAACAGATACAGGTATTGGCATAGCCAAACAGCATCAAAACAAGCTATTTACCTCCTTCTCTCAAGTCGATCCTTCCACAACCCGTAAATATGGTGGCACCGGTTTGGGCTTGGCGATTTCCAAGCAACTCGTTACGTTGATGTCAGGAAGGATTGGGCTAGAAAGTCCGATTTTAAACGATCGCGGTTCGCAGTTTTGGTTTAAAGTTCCTTTCTTGCTACAACCAGCTAAGGGTGAGGGTCGTCATGACACTAAAACGGAACAATTTAAAGGGCGATCGCTACTACTTATCGATCAAAATGCCAATAGTCGCAGGGCGATTTTTGAACAGTTGACACAATTAGGAATTGCGGTGCAAGCAACTGATAGTGCCACATCAGCTTGGGAATTGCTTCTGAAAACTGATGGGTCAGATCGCCTTACGAGTCAACTTGGCTATGACGGCATTTTAATCGACTTCAAGATGGAACCAACGGATGGAATTGCGCTGAGTCGTCAAATTCTTTCCATTCCCATTCTTGCGAATTTACCACTGATTTTGATGATTCACACCAATCAACGCCATCTTGTTTCGGAAGCTTTAAATGCAGGCTTTAATGGCTATTTGGTCAAGCCACTCAAATTCTCGCGTTTGATGCAAGCGATCGCCGATGCTTGGGAAATACCTCTTGACTCCACAATTCCAGAAAGTCTATACGCACAATCTAGGAAAACTTCCTCTTTACTTCCCCAAGATCGCAACGCTTCTGATTTGAGGATTCTGATCGCTGAAGATAATCTGGTCAATCAAAAGGTAGCCCTCAAGCATCTCGAGCAGATGGGTTATGTTACCGAGGTGGTCAATAATGGCGTTGAGGTGCTTGAAGTCATGAAAATCAGAACCTTCGATATTGTTTTTATGGATTGTCAAATGCCACTTTTGGATGGCTATGCCACCACCCATGAAATTCGTCGGTGGGAAAATGCAAATCCTACACAACATCGAACCGTAATTATTGCGATGACTGCCAATGCCTTAAAGGAAGACTGCGATCGCTGTCTAGCCGCAGGTATGGATGACTATCTCAGTAAGCCATTGCGTCGAGAGTTGCTGCAATCGAAGCTATCCGATTGGGCAACTCGAATTCAGCCGCGAACGCAAGCGACGATCGCCGACCGCTAAAATTTACAGTAAGGACTTCAAAAAATAATCATGACTGCTATTCCAACCACTCCACTCAAGCAAATGCCTTTATATGACCTGCATTTAGCCGCAGGAGCGCGTATTGTCGAATTTGGTGGTTGGTCAATGCCCGTACAATACAAGGGAATTGTTGCAGAACATCAAGCCGTGCGATCGGGAGTGGGAATATTTGACGTATCGCATATGGGAAAATTCACCCTGATTGGAGAGGGCGTATTAAAAGCTTTGCAGCAGATCGTTCCTTCCAATTTGGCGCGATTGCAAGCAGGTCAAGCCCAGTATACGGTTTTGTTAAATCCAGAAGCTGGCATCATCGACGATGTGATTTTCTATCGTCATGCTGACATAGAGAATTCTGCTGGCAAGTCAGAACATTGGTCGGTGATTGTGAATGCTTCTACCACAACCAAAGACAAAACTTGGATTGAGAACCACTTGAATCATTTGGGTAGCGATCGCGCCGCTATCCAATTCTTCGATAATTCCAACGAACAGATACTTTTGGCAATTCAAGGGCCTCAAGCACTTACCACCTTGCAACCCCTGATCGCAGAGGATCTGAGTCAACTCAAACGATTTGGGCATCGGCAAGCCCATGTCTTAGGTACGCCTAGCTTTGTAGCGCGGACTGGTTATACGGGTGAGGATGGCTGTGAAATCATGACCGATATTGCGACGGGGCGACTACTATGGCAAAAACTGCTCGATCTGGGCGTGGTTCCCTGCGGTTTAGGCTGTCGTGATACCCTGCGTTTAGAGGCAGGTATGCACCTGTACGGTCAAGATATGAATGACTCAACTACGCCCTTAGAAGCCGATTTGGGCTGGGTCGTACATTTGGCAGAGAAGGGAGACTTTATCGGGCGATCGCCTCTGGAACAGCAAAAAGCCTCGGGTATACAGCGCAAACTGGTGGCATTGGAAATGGAAGGTCGGAATATTGCCCGTCACGATTACCCCATTTGCTATGACGGTGAGACGGTTGGCATTGTAACGAGTGGAACCATGTCACCAACCTTGGGAAAAGCGATCGCTTTGGGCTATGTGCCTACGGCATTAGCAAAACTCGGACAATCGTTGCAAGTGCAAATTAGAAATCAAGCATATCCTGCACGGGTGGTCAAACGCACTTTCTATAAACCCGCAAATTAAACCCGCAAATTAAACTAGCAGATTGATAGCAGATTAGGAAGGGTCTTTAGAATTGGCAGCCTTGAGTACGAGAACATCCAACGCGATCGCGACGGAAACTCCCAAGGGAATTGCCACATTCACGCCCTCTTTGCAAATTTTAGAAGTATCGAAATCTGCCCCACAGGATTTGCTGCCGATGTGCCACTCCATGAGCCCCACCCAACCGCTTAAAATAATCACCAAGGTCACCAAAGGCAAAAAGTGATTTGTTGTAATCTTCATGGCTGATCTAACTTTGTTAACGCTTTCGTCAGTATCGGAGACAATTTACTTGGGTAGGCGATCGCTTGTGCTAGTTCTCTAACTGACACATGCCAAATTTAGCCGCCACTGATTTTGGCTTTGTAGCCTAGGTCGAGCAAAATCTTCTGAATCTTAGGGGCGTGATCGCCTTGAATTTCAATTTCATTGTCCTTAATCGTGCCACCTGCGCCGCACTGCGCCTTGAGTTGTTTCATCAGCGCATTTAAGGTTTCGGGCTTTACCTGAAATCCTGAGATCGTGGTGACGGTTTTGCCTTTGCGTCCCTTACGCGAAGCCTGAACGCGCAAATTTTGCTCTTTGGGTGGCAACTCTTGGGCGGGGCGTTCAAATGCCTGCTCTTGGCTGGCAGAACCAAATTCCTGATAGACAATGCGGGGCTTGGCTGATTTGTCGCTACTCATGCGTCAATTGGGGCTAAAGGTTACAGCTTTTTATGGGTGTTGATTCTGACTGTTCGCGGAATCGATCGAACAGAATTTATATTACTCAAGGTTAGCGTAAAGCGATCGAGAATTCATCCAGCTCTAGTGCTTTCAGCTACATTCCTCGCGATCGCATTCCCGCACAATAAAAAATAGACCAGTTTTAGGATTACGCTGCGGAAGTTACCTAAACATGAAACCACGAATCATTGTCTGTGGCTTAGAGCGCACGGGCTTTAAAATTCTTACCTTGCTCCAACGTCAGGGAGCCTTTGTTGTCGGAATTAACGATCGCCCGATTCGTAATGCGGATGCTGAGATCGTGGTTGGGGAATTGCAAGCAGCCGAAACCCTACTTGCTGCGGGCATTCGAGATGCACAAACCCTGATTTTAGCCTCATCCGATGAAGCCCTCAATCTCACTATTTTGATGCAGGCAAGGGTGCTAAATCCCCATGTCCGCATTATCAACCGTCTATTTAATACCAGTTTGGGAGTGCGGCTCGATTTAACCCTGCCCGACCACTTGACCATGAGCGTGGCAGCCTTAGCAGCACCTGTATTTACATTTAGTGCGATCGGCAGCGAAGCCATTGGGCAATTGCGTCTATTCAATCAAACCTGGCCGATTCACGAAGAATATATTGACGAACGCCATCCTTGGCGCGGCAAGAAACTTTCAGAATTGTGGGAAGATCGCACGCGCATGTTGATCTACTATTTGCCCATCGATGATTCCGTCGATTTGGTCACCGCCGTAGTGCATGGGCGACATCTGCGTTTGGGCGATCGCCTCTTGATTGGCACGCAACCCAGTGTCAGAAGTGACTCAAAGTCTCTATTCCAGCGCATAAGCAAACTGCTAACCAGTTTCAAGCATTTTCAGCAGCACAGCCGCTCCATTCTTTTGGTGGCACTGGCGCTATTGCTGACGATTTTCTCGGCAACCATGGTTTATACCAGCTTTCAAATGGATGTTTCGCTGGTCGATGCCCTTTCTTTTTCGGTGGGAATGGTTACGGGGGCTGGGGGAAATGACAAAGTGCTGGTCAATTCTCCCGATAGCATCAAAATCTTTACGATCGTGATGACCATTGTGGGAACGGGGGTAATTGGGATTTGGTATGCCCTGCTCAATGACTTTATCTTAGGTACGCGCCTGCGGCAGGTTTTAGATGCCGCGAGAATTCCCCAACGCGGACACTTCATCATCTGTGGTTTGGGTAGCATTGGTGTCCAAATTGCCACGCAATTGCTAGGCTATGGCTATGAAGTTTTAATTATCGAACGCGACACTGCCAATCGATTTTTAGATACGGTGCGATCGCTGGGCATTCCTGTCATTCATGGCGATGCCAGCCTACCCGTGGCACTAAAAACCGCCAATTTAGAGAATGCTGAATGTCTGTTGGCGGTCACTAGTAACGATACGGCTAATTTAGAAATAGCCCTCAATGCCAAGGGACTAGCGCCAAGATGCCGCGTCGTCGTGCGCTACGAAGATCCCGACCATGCCCGCATGGCGCAGCAGGTATTTGAGTTTGAAGCGGTCTTGAGTCCACCTGAAATTGCCGCGCCTGCCTTTGCTGCCTCAGCATTGGGTGGCAGAATTTTAGGCAATGGCATTGTATCGGATAGTTTATGGGTGGCTTTGGCGACCCTGATCACCCCCAATCATCCCTTTTGTGGCAAGTTGGTCAAAGAGGCAGCGATGTTATCTGACTTTGTGCCGCTTTACGTGGAAACGAATTCGCAAAGTTTGCATGGATGGAACCTCCTCGAAGCCGTTCTCGGGGCTGGAGACATTCTTTATCTGACCATGCCAGCCACTCGCCTAGAGCAACTGTGGCGGGTAACACCCTTTCAGGTAGCAGCAAATTAACCCATGTGCTCCCGAAATTCCTATATCCAAAGAATGCTTAAATCTTCATTGACTTAGGGAAAAGAAAATTTAATTGTGACATAGCGGTACTTGCCCTTGTGTTCTTCTTCCTTAATCGGCTGAAATTTGTCGTAGTATCCACTTACCGTTTCTCGCACGACTTTATCAATCTCAGCAACTTTACTGGGCTTAAAGAAGATATCTTCAACCTTGCCATTGGGCGCAACCAAAAGCGCAACCTCAGCCGTACCCTGCTTCCCATTCACCTCAGCAGTTTTAGGTGGAATCCACATGACACCTTTCTCGACTTTTGCCGCTGAAATATTGGCGGAGCTAGGTGCAATCTCCGTAAACATGATGTTGGAGCCTCCGATCTTACTGATAACGGTCACAATTGTTAGATCGGTTAATACTCTCTCATTCTTAAAAGTAGTAGTTTGTCCCGTATTGGCAGGATTTGTAGAAGGAGTTACTGGAGTACCCGCACCAAGTACATCATTCCCTTTAAATTCTGGCTTGAGGTTGTTCTCCTTTGGTGTCGGCTTTACAGGTTTTTTCGTGTTGTCAATGGGAGGATCATTTTCGTCTGGAACGGTGGTTAAAGGTCTACGGGTTTCCCTTGGCTCAGTTCTCGTTTCTACAGGCAAAGCGTCATCAGGTGTGAGTGGAACTGTAGATAATGGGAACGGAAATGGATCGGAGGATGTATTAAAGTTGATTAAGGGATTGGTAGTAAAAGGAGAAGACGTAGAAGGACGAGATGTAAGAGGATTAAATCCAAAAGGAAATTTTGGATCTGGCTTAGAGCTTGTAGAAAGAGGTGTCTTAGCAGGAAGATTTACCACAGGAATTGTAGAAATCACTTCGGTTTCCTTTGGCTTTTCTACCTTTTTGATCGGGTTAGGGGCAAGCAACAAAAATGCCGTATGAATTCCCGCAGAGACGAGGATGAGGAACCAAAAGAGGTTTTTGGAAATTAGATCTGCGAGCGAGCTACCAACTTTACCACTGGTTTCCCGTACTGAGAATTTGGAGAATTGAGGGAATTTAGGAAATTTAGATACTTTCAATACTGTCGTACTAGATGGCTCGGTTGGTGAATTGCCAGACGTCAAGTCTTCAGATGCGGGGGGGACATCCTTAGGTATTTGAAATGGAAATTTGGAAGGTGGTTTCATATCTTTAAATTTGTGCTTTACGAACGCGAAGTGGCGATCGCGACGCGATCGCCTGCTATACGACGAAGATCGGCCAGTCGATTGACTACCTGTTGATAAGTCACATTTTTATCTTCAGCACTCATCACGATCAATCCTTGAGGATATTTGGCTATATGTAATCTTACAACTTGCTCTAGGGCAGCGGCATCTAAGACATTGCCATCCACCAATGTACGTCCCATATTATCTAGCGTCACAATCAACATATTCTGTTGAGACTGGGTATTATCTGCCCCTGTGCTTGCGGCACTACTATTATTTGCCACGGGTAGATCGACCCCAACCCGTGAGGGTGTTGCCAAACCTGCCGAAATCATTACAAAAAACGCCAAGATCGAAAACACCACATCCAATAAGGCTGTGATATTGATTTCTGCCCCTGAGGGAGCGCTATATCTTGAGCGAATTTTCATACTTAGCTCATTACCTCATCTCTCATTAGTATCTTAGTATCACAAACTTAGGGATTCTAATAGGGAAAAATGGCACAAGAAATTTAAATACAGCCGCTAACGGGATAGCTCGCGTTCAAAATTTATTTGCTCATGTTCGATCGGCATAAACTACCCTAAATCCTTAATGATTCTTAGCTCTACGTTCATCGCCTTACCTTTTTAAAACCACTAATCCAAAAGTAGACGATGGATTTATGAAGGTGTTCCCATCCACCTAAAGGAGTGTTTTTAAGTTGTTTTTTAAGTAAGTATTACGCAGCCCTCACCACCGATAAACCTGTGCTAAAGTACACTATTATCCTCATACACACTGCGTTAATCTCTTAACCACCCAAGAAATAGTCATGGCAAAACGTGGACTTGTGCTCAGTACAACAGCAGCATTAGCAGCAGCAGTTGCAGTCGTAGGCTTTCAGTTAGCAAACCCCAGTATAGCGGCATTTCGAGATAGTCCCAAAGAAGTCGTGGATGAGGTGTGGCAGATTATCAATCGGGACTACGTTGACGGTACATTTAACAAAGTTGACTGGCGACAAGTCAGAAAGCAGTTTGTGGAAAACCGCGATTATGCTTCTAAAGCTGAAGCATATCGGGCTGTGCGGGAAATGCTCAAATTGCTGGACGATCCCTACACGCGCTTTATGGATCCAGAGCAGTTTAAGAGCATGCAAATTGACACCTCTGGCGAACTTACGGGGGTAGGGATTCAGCTAGGCATGGACGAAGCAACGAAACAGTTGATCGTCGTTTCACCCATCGAAGACTCTCCTGCGGCTAAGGCAGGTGTTATGTCTAAGGACATTGTGGTATCGATCGCAGGTCAAAGCACCGAAGGCATGGATATCAATAAGGCAGTATCCCTGATTCGCGGGCCTGCGGGTAGTAAGGTTACCTTAGGAATTAAGCGGGGCGAACGTCAGTTTGATGTAGAACTACAACGCGCCAAGATTGAAATTCACCCAGTTGTCGCAGAAGTGCGAGACACGCCGATTGGCAAGGTTGGCTACATTCGTCTCAGACAGTTTAATGCCAATGCTGCCAGCGATATGCGTAAGGCAATTCAGCAACAAGCCAATCAAAGCGTGACGGGTTACATTTTAGACCTGCGTTCTAACCCAGGTGGTTTACTTTACTCCAGTGCTGAGATTGCCCGTATGTGGCTAGACAATGCCACAATCGTCTCGACCATTGACCGTAAAGGTGAAAGCGAAAGGTTGACGGCAAATCATCAATCCCTCACTGATAAACCACTCGTGGTTTTGGTGGATGGTGGTTCGGCTAGTGCTAGCGAAATTTTGTCTGGCGCATTGCAAGACAACAAACGTGCAGTTCTCGTAGGAACGCAAACCTTTGGCAAGGGCTTGGTGCAGTCTGTCCATTCCCTCAGCGATGGCTCGGGGATGGCAGTCACGATCGCCAAGTATTACACACCCAATGGCACGGACATCAACCACTCTGGAATTAAGCCAGACTACGTGTTAGAGCTAAGCAAAGCAGATCGAGAACGCTTAAGTGGCGATCGCGAACTGATCGGCACGCTCTCCGATCCTCAATTTGCAAAAGCCGTTGAAGTTCTAAACGCGAAAGTCCAAAACCCTCAAACGCCTTCTGCAAGCCGTCCCTAAGCCTATTACCGAGTAGTCAGACCCAACTATCTGACTACTCAGCTTGCGGAAGGCTTTATCTCTCAAAATTACAGGGAATAGGCAACTGGCAAACCTTCAGCCAGATTTTCACTGTCTTGTACAAATATCTGACCAGCAGCATTATTTAGTAATTAACATCCGTTTGGGATAAGAAAGCCTGAAACGCTAGACATCCCAAGGATCCCCCCGCCACCCTTTTTCAAGGGTGGCGGGATTTACTTGTCCCCCTTTTTCAAGGAGGATGCCTGATAGGGCAGGGGGGATCCAACCTTTAAAATTTACCTGCGCGAATGCTTCGCCCTCCAGCCAAGCTAAAATCTACCTATGCGAATGCTTCGCCCCTGACGATATATAGGTAATAGCAGTTGAAAAATATCATTTTGCCAAGGCGAGAGAGTTTAGTACAGCGCGTGCTGTGGGGCTTGACCATCAGTGTTACCCTCCTTGCCACTGCCTCAATGATGCTCTTGCTGTACGTGCATCAAGGTACTCCCGAATTTCAACAACTGGCGACTTGGATTGCGATCGCGGCTTTAATTGCAGGCTTAGCTGCGGGCATCTTTGTGGCACGCTCGATCGTACGTAGCATTCAGCCTTCACTCACAGAGCTATCGCAGGTCGCAGAAGAGATCTCTACAGGCAACCTCTCGGTGCGATCGTCGATCGCGCGCTACGACGAACTCGGCGAATTTGCTGAAGTCTTTAACCGTATGGCGGCACAGCTAGAGGCAAAGACCGCCAAGCTAGAGGCAAGGGATATTCAATTTAGCTTGCAGTCTTTCGATCAAGTCTTGGTCAACACCACCGATCTGACCAAGCTGATCAAAACCAGTCTAGAAAAGGTCTGTCAATTGACCAACGCTCAATTGGGCAGTTTATATCTATGGGAAAGCAGTAATGCATTCCCAGAAGGGAATCGCTTGGTGTTAGTGGCAGAATGGGGCTATAAAACCAGTCATCTCATGCAAGAAATTGCCATGGGAGATGGACTGATTGGGCAAGCTGCGCAGTTGGGTGAGGCGGTGATTTGGGAAGGCGATCAACTCAACGGACAGCCCTTGGTTTACCGCACGCCCGCAGGCGATCTCTTACCTCAGAGTCTCTCGGCTTGGCCGTTAATGCTCAAAAAGAATGTGATTGGCGTGCTGTTTTTAGGTAGCCTTGCCAAACTTTCGCCCCAAAGTCGGAACCTATTGCGATCGATCGATCGCCGTCTGGCGACCGCAATTAGCAATGCCCAGAGCGTCCAAACGATCGCCCGTCAAAGGGAAGAACTGACAACTGTATTCGAGCAATTGGCCGATGGCATTTTGCTTAGCGATCCAGCGGGAAGAATTCTCAAAATTAACTCGGCGGGACGAGCCATGTTAGGCGTGCCAAATCCTGAAAGCGGAAATGGGGCTAAGACCTCGCCTTTAGTGGCGAAATCGATGGAAGATGTGATCGAACAGTTTGACATTCGCCATCCCAATGGTGAGCCTTTGGAAATGTCGGAATTGGTGATTTTCCGTGCTATGTCTACGGGGGAAGTTGTAGAGGATTTGGTGGTGCTGCGTCATCCCAATGATAGCGAGGTGATCTTAAGTACCAAAGCCGCACCTCTTGTGGGTATGGAAGCAGAACTGATTGGCAGTGTGATGATTTTGCGCGATGTCACCGACGAACGTTATCGTGACAAGGTGATGCAAGAAACCAATCGCATCATGATCGATCAACAGCGACGCATGAGCATTTTGCAACGGCTCACGAACTTGATCAACCAACAGTTGCAGGACTTAAACGTATTGTTGGAATCGGTCGTAGAGGCGACCTGCGATGCGATCGCTTGGGCCGAATTATGCGTTTTGGTGCTCTACGATCCCAAGTCAGATCGGCTGGTTTTCTCGGCAACGAATGGACTGCCCGAAGGATTTCCTAAGGATGCTGCCTATACGCTCGATCAGCAGAATCTGATTATGCAGGTATTTCAACAGGGAATTCCGATTGAGATTAAAGCGGGAGAAGCTTATCTGGTTGAGGAGTTACCCGTCAAGAGTGCGCTCTGCGTCCCGATTGAGTCTAGTCGCTCTGGTCGTTTGGGGGTTTTAGCGATCGCCCATTCCCAATTAGAACGAGCTAGTTCTAGAGAGGATATTACGCTATTGGCTTCCTTTGGGGTGCAGGCGGCGATCGCGATCGGGAACGCTCAACTGATCAACCAAATTGAAGCGCAAAACGCTCAGTTAATTGAGGCAACCCAACTGAAGAGCCAGTTTCTCGCCAATATGAGCCACGAGCTACGCACACCGATGAACGCGATCATTGGCTTTTCGCAAGTGCTGCTGCGCCAACGCCGCGACGTACTGAGCGAGAATCAAGCCGACATGGTGGAACGCATCCTTCGCAATGGTAAGAACCTGCTGGAACTGATTAATGACATTCTCGACCTGTCAAAAATCGAAGCAGGACGGATGGAACCCCATCCTGAGTTCTTTAATCTTGACGAACTAATTCACCATACCTGTGAGAGCCTACAACCACTGGCATCGAATAAGTCCCTTGCCTTTGTGTTTGAAAATCAAATCGGCAAATGTACGGTCTATCACGACCCAATGCGGATTAAACAGGTGATTACCAATTTGGTCTCCAATGCCATTAAGTTCACAGATCGGGGCGAAGTGCGTGTAGAGCTGAAATATGGAACAAAATATAGCGATCGCGATAGTAACCTAGAAAACGACAAGCTAGAAAAATCAAAACTTCCAGAAGAGCCAGCGATCGCAAATGGAGAGATTCAAGGTTTAGGGCAGGGCTTGGATGGGCAAAATTCAGCCTTGCCAAGTTCTGACTCTTTGATCGTTGCCGTGCATGACACGGGAATTGGAATTGAGCCTGAGTTTCAACGTACAATTTTCGAGCAGTTTCGACAGGTCGATCAGTCTTCAACCCGCAGACATGGAGGCACTGGTTTGGGCTTGGCAATTACCGAGCAACTGGTTTTGATGATGGGTGGCACGATTAGCCTCGAAAGTTCCGTAGGTCAAGGTTCCATTTTTACGGTTGAGATTCCCAATCGATACGGACAGTAGAAAACCTATGATAGTGAATTCTCTCCATTAGTGCTCTTTCTGTTTGACGACTACCCATTGTGTAATTGGAGCAGAGGGTTTCCAGCCTAAAAAAGAACCGATCGCTTCGGTACGTTGAATGCCAATGCGAATTAGTTCTCCGCCATGTTGATGATGCCATTGCAGCACTTTTTGTTCGCTCTCAATCGTTACGGCATTGACGACAAGACGACCGCCCACATGGAGCGCATCCCAACAGGTTTCAAATAGCCCTGCTACCGTGGCGCCGCCCCCAATAAAAATCACATCAGGCTGTGGTAACCCATCCAACGCGGCAGGTGCATCACCAGCTACAATCTTGAGCCCTGAAATCCCTAGCGCTGCGGCATTATCCGCAATATATTGCCGTCGCGTGGTATTGCGTTCGATCGCGATCGCGCGACAACGGGGATGACTGCGCATCCATTCAATTGCGATCGATCCGCATCCCGCCCCCACATCCCAGAGTAACTTACCGGGGACTGGTGCCAGACTCGATAGCGTAATCGCACGAACTTCGCGTTTGGTCAGTTGTCCGTCGTGGTGATAGGCGGCATCGGGTAAACCTGACGTTTTGATCGCGGGTGGCTTAGAAATCAGCGCAGTGTCTGGATCGGGAATGCAGGCGATCGCGATCGTATTCAAATCAGCAACTTCTGTCGTGCGCCACATTGCGGTTTTCTCATTGGCAAGACCTTCTATCCAACGTTCCTGTGCGCCGCCCATACGCTCTAGTACGGCGATCTGACTTTGCCCAAATCCTGCGTGGGTAAGAAACTCTGCGACGCGAGCGGGTGTCGTTTTATCCGCACTCAAAACCAAAATTCGCGCATGGGGATAGAGGGCTGAAGCCAAAACGGAGACGGGTCGATGGGTGAGGCTAAAGGTTTCAATATCAGCTAAAGCCCATCCCAACCGAGCGCAGGCAAGGCTAAATGCAGAGGGAGAGGGAACGATCGTGATCTCCGCGATCGGAATGTGACGGAGGAGGGTCACACCAATACCATGACACATCGGATCGCCGCTGGCGAGGACGCAAACTGCCTTGCCGCGAAGGTTGAGAATTTTCTCAATCGTCAGATCTAGGGGCGATGCCCAAGTAATCTGTTCGCGAGGATCGCTAGAGGGCAACATGGCGAGATGACGGCTTCCTCCCACCAAAATTTGAGCAGAATCGATCAGGGATCGTGCGATCGCGCTAATTCCCTCCAGCCCATCTTCACCAATACCCACCACTGACAACCACTTGTGCATTCTGTGCGTATCCTCAGTTCTTTAGAAATGGAAATTAAATCATTGGGGTCATAGTGGCAAGACAAGAAATTGGTTTACCTCCTGCAATAAGGATTCAGGCAATTTTTGCAGTTTGGTAATGGTTGCCTCGTATATGGTCATGGGTTAGCCTCCTAGTTCTCTAATTCGATCGCGAGCTTCGTTGTACCACTCTGTATTTCCTTACTGTTGATAGAAATGTTTAGCTGATGATAACGCTAAAAGTTTTGACAACTAAATCAACAAAATCTTCAGGTAAAATCTCTCCTGTTGTTTTCCACCAGCGCTGATTTAGATCGAGCGTTCTGATTTGTTCGGCAATAACTGAACCCTGTACTTTAAAACCTTTGGGAATCGGAATCATCATTTTGATTTCGGGCTTAATGGTGCTGGTAATGGGATGAACTATTACAATTCCCTGACGTTTTTGGTTATATTGCGTATGGCTGATGACCAAGCAGGGACGAGCGTTTCCTGACTGTTCTCTGCCTTGGGTTGGGTTAAGATTAATTCTGATAATTTCACCCCTTTGGATATTCATAGAAGTTCGCGCCCTAGGGGTTCGCTTTCAGTAAATTCCATTACATCGTCAGGATATTGAAAGTTATTAGGAATACTGGCTATTAAGTCATTAAGGGTTAATTCTTGATGCTGTGAGGTTATAGCTAATTGTTTATCTGACTCTCTGACGGTGATATTTGGTAATTCTGTAACTGGCGTTTGATAGGTATGGTGTAAAAAGGCAATGAAATTTAGAGCTTGACGCTGGGCTTCTGGGGGAAGGGCAGCAAAGGTTTCGATAAGTTCCTGTTGGGTGGCGATCATAAATTTAACCTCTGATTTCTTTGATTCTATCGCGAGAGTTGTTATCCCATAGTGCAATTAGTTGGTTAGATGCCTATGTCAAGGTTTCTGGAGTTTGTCATCAAGAAAAATCGCTTCAAATATTTATCAACCAGAAGGGCTGTATAGTCGTTTTGTAGCGTTTGGGTTGTAGCAGGTATTGGCATAGTTTCACATTCCGCAAACCATTGTTCCCATTTTGCTGACCAGTCGATTTCTGGCTGAATGGGATTGTTTTGGATAGGAATTTGCATGTCGTGTTGAATATATAGCCCCAGTGCTTCGAGGATTGCGACGTTAAGGGATTTCCCCTTGTTTTGGATGAGATCGCTTAGCTCATCGGGGATTTCAATGGTAATTTGCATGGGTTAATCTCCTAGTTGTCTAATGCAGTTTTGTGCATTCTCACAATCTACTGTTTTGCTTTGCTGTTGATAGAGTTGTGCTGTCTTGCGAAAACTCGTTGTAGTCAGCGAGAGATCGCTTCTTGACTATCTGCTAAATTATACTTCGCAATCCCGTCCATAAGCCGCTACCAGCGATCGCCAAGACATTTAAATAGAACACCGCAGAAGATGCTGATAGTCTCATTTCCCAACACAATGGAATGGAGAATTGCTCTCTTTGTGCTTTAATCATTTTCACGAATCATCTGATACCAGTACCAAGGCATTACAGGAGTGCGAAAGTGGCGACTTGAAATAGCACCGATGACAAACCATCCTTGGGTAAGGCAAGAAATTTTTTCGTATGTCTGCTGATTGTCTTGATGTAACTTGACGATTCTTTGCTTAACAGTGTCCAAACTTTCGTATAGCTCGACAGACAGCCCAACTCCACTTCCATATCCTGCATTAGATATATAGAGACATTCTTCCGTGAGATCGTCTGGGAACCAAAGCATGAGATTAGTTGCTGTAAATGTTTCTTTGACAGCTTTCTGAAATTCTGTGTATGGGTCAACTAGGTTGAAAATACTAAACCAATCAGCTAATACAGGTAGAAGAACAGAGACTTTCATCAGTTTTTCCTTAGGCGGTGACTGTCCAACCGTCATGGCAATGAGATCGTTATACGAATCCGTGTCAATCGGGAAGCATCTCCCTATTCCGTACGCACGAACAATGCTAATACTAAGCTTTCTAACCCACCAAGCAGCAATTTCGGAGTGTTCCCCAAGAGTAAGCGTGATAAGCGCTAAAGTGATATCAATCGAATGGCAGTCATATCGCGGTATTGATGCAGATGGATTATTTTGGATGAGAGCCGCAATCATTTGGGCAACTGCTAGAATCTGATTCAAGTATTTCTCTTTTATTTCCTCGTCAATGGAAATTTCAGCTATATTCCAGAGAGCTATACCCAGTGTACCTAAGATTCCAATCACTTCAAAGGTGCGTAGAGGATATTCTAATTCGTCACCTTCTCCATAACCAAAAAGCCCATCTTGGATTAAGCAATGTGATTGTAATTTATTGGCATAATCAACGACAACTGCGAAATAAGTGAAGAACAATTCTTCAAATTTTAGGCGTGTTATCTCTTCATCAAAGAGATCATTTTGTCGTATCCATTCCCACACAAGAAGAACCGATCGCTCGGCGCAAAGTAATGCAGGCTTGAGATTATCAGCCTCGCGACACCAGTGAAAAACGATACTAAGGCTTAGGTTCAACAAACAAAGAGCTTTCTGTCTCTTACATGCTGAACTTGTGGTTTTCCCTTGTAGCTCCTCTCTATTAAATAAAGTCTCTTTAATTAATTTATAAAAATATCGAGGCTCGTCTTCGTTCTGGTCAGCAAGGGCAATTGTCTTACGTAAATGCTTCTGTGCTGATTCAGGAAAAAGATATTCATCAAGAAGGTTGTCGTTAATGAGAAGTGACAATTCGTCTCCTCCCCAAAAGGCAAATTCAATCTGACCATACTTTGGGTGAGGACCTGAATGTGCTTCGATATAGTCAACCCAATTTTGATTGACATTTGACTTTAATTCACCACCCGTTGTAAGAATAATTTTTTTGGGAAGATCTTTGTGCTCTGGGAGTATGCATCTACGCAAGTATCCTTCATAAATTTCATTTAAGGACGGGCGAACTCCATTAGGAGTCTTGTCCCACTCATTTCTAGTAATATCACCTTTCTTAGCCGTCAGCAGAAATAATTTCTGTATGCCATCTTTAGGATCGATGCCCACAGCAGAGATATCAACGCCATCTTGTCGATTGCCCTGCATTGCTCTGCTTAAAGGAGTGATTCCCATAGCAAGTAAGAGATCGGGCAGAAGAACATCTAGCTCCCCTGACTCCTTTAACATACTGAGATATTCTCTAATAATCAATCTCATTCATTTCTTCCTCCCTCACAGTCATTATTATCAGAGCAACGTAAATCAACCGATTGCCACCGCAGGCGCTGATATGCCTGCCCTATTGGATCGATAAGCTCCCCTTGTGGTCTTTCAGTCGATATAGAATGCAAAACAAATGGACTGGGTTCTGAAAATTCACCCCTATGCTCTGATGAAAAAGCACGACCATATTTATAGACGACAGAGGTAACCATTTGAGCAAATATCGAACGTCCTTCAGCTTTCTCCATTATCTCGGCTTGCTGCTTCCAATGAGCTAATCCCAGAAGATATGTCTGTTTTGATGAAGGTTGAAGCTCTTTCAGTCGAGGCAGCTTTTGGCGATCTTCAAAATATTGATTTGAATTAGATAGAGCCGATTGAATGACATACTTTTCTAGTTGTGTGACATTTTGTTCTTGAAGCTTTTTTTGAAGGTAATCTCCAGCATCGCGAGGATAGTTATACAGCACATAACTTGTCAATAATTGTTGGACAAGACTTATTACTTTAGGTGAGCATTGCTCTCGTTTAAGAGAAGACAAAAGTAATGCGGAAAGAGAGCTAGCATGTATCCCATAACCTGCAATTCGATATAGAATATTACAGACGATTTGTTCGTCAAGAGTGTCTAAAACCTCTTTGTTTAAGATTACAAAGGAGTTTTTGTTGTGGTCAACTTCAGCTCCTTCCGTACGAACTGGTATTGGATTAAAATACTCATTTGTTTCAAAAGCAAGGAGATGAAGGTGATGATGATTTGAGGCAACCCATTCAGTAAATTTAGCCGTGAACATAGTCTTTTGATTTTTGCTCAGAGCTATAAATGTGCTATTCAGCCCATCAGGCAATCTTTTATAGCCTTCATGTCTTGCGAATTTCCATCTACTAGCTAAGGTCTCAATTATTTGAAAGGTGAATTCAGGTTTGTCTACTACATACTTCTCAATGCAATGATCTAGATGAGGAAGATCTTCGCTTGATAACTCATGACTCAGTACAAGATTGAGCAATGTTTGTCCGTACCAACCCTGCATATTAGCTTTTACTGCTTGCATAAACAAAATATCCATCACCTGTTTCCAAATCGCAGGCTTAGGGCTATTTGAAAGTTCAACAATTACAGTTTCAACCTCAGATGTATGACGTAACAATTCACCATAAGCACGAACCAGCATATAGTCGGTTTCAGGATCTGAAGATTCGAGAAGAGTCTTAAATCGCTCTAGTGTCGAACCTAAAAGTATTTGTGAACTGTCTTGGCTGTAATCAAAATTACCGAGTGAGCAAATGCCTAATCTACGGATAATAGGCTCCTTAGACTCAGACAGAAGTAGTGCTCGTTGATGTGCCTTAGGTAGATCGGAGTTCGCAATTCCTCGCAATACATCAATAAGCAAGTGACAAACAGGAGATTTTGAACGTAACAACAATTCTCCATAAAAATATTCAGCCTCTTCAGGAGATTGAGAAGTTATATTTTCAATAATTCCGTAAACTTGTCCTCTACCTCTATCAAAGTTTTCCCCCAAAGCATCAAACAGATTAAGAATAGCTTTAGATTCAACTGTGAGATTAGGAGCCAGCTCAAAAAACAACTCATATAATTTCCAGAAATTCATTTTTTCTTGAAGATTGTCAGAGTTTCTGAGCGTTGCTGCCCTTATTATTAAATCTACTAAATCTCTCCCATACTCTTGAGTAATCAAAATGATTGCTAAATTCACAATCTTGTGAGGATCTCCAATGTGGGTACGAAAACTCGCTATTTGCCTGAAAATGTCAAGAAATGTTACTTCGTCTTCCCACAATTGATGTAACAAATCAGCAACATAGCGAGTTAAATAGTCCAGTTGAATTTCTGAACTAACAAAAGAAACTCGATCATTTGTTGATTCAAGGTATCCATATTCAATCGCTAATTTCAAATTAACTTCATCTGCTTGTGAAATTGTTACAGTTGTTGAATCTTGTTCATAGACTTTTGCCGCTATTCTCTCCAAAATATCATGCACATCAGTGTTATCACTCTTAATTTGATGCCAGTGGGGTGTCATGGATACTTTCAACTTTTAGTATTCAAATACCATTAAGTTTAGCAAGTTAAATCGGTATTTGTTGACGCATGACAGTTGCAGTTACCCTTGTTGTTCATTAAACAAGAAGAATTTAGCCTTTCATCTTTAACTACTTTTGCAAGCAAGTAGGGTAGGTATAGCAATAGCTAAGTTTAATAGGACGAATTAGGCTTTGGCTCCGCTCAGCCAGTGAGGAGAGTTTTGTCTTAACCTCTCTGGCGGTTGCTATAGCACCCACCATAACTAAAGCGATTTCTGAGCGAGTTCACCACAAAAAAATCTGGTCAAATGTTTACCTTGCCCTAAGTTGTTTTAGCATTTCCCTGTCTTTTGAATATGCTCAAATATCCCAATTAATTCAAAATCAGTTTATGGCTCACCTGTCCTGAGCTATCGACATCGTAGACAATTGGAACCGCCGTCGCGAGTTCCAGATTAATCACTTCCTCATTGCTCAACCCATCGAGTTCCTTGATAATCGATCGCAACGAGTTCCCATGTGCCGCTACCAACACATTGTCGCCATGTTTCAAATGGGTGAGAATGCGATCGCGGAAGTAAGGCACTGACCGCTTCAGCGTATCTTCTAGACTCTCGCCGCTAGGAGGACGGACATCATAGGAACGTCGCCATTTTGTGACTTGGGCTTGCCCAAATTTCTCCACCGTTTCCGCTTTATTCAAACCTTGGAGATTGCCGTAGTAACGCTCATCCAAAGCAGCACTGGGGTAGATCGGTAGCTCTTGCGTGTGGTCGCCTTCATAGCGATCCCACCCGTGCCACTGCGGATCGTCGGCATCATGATGGAGAATCGGTGTTTTACCACCGTTCACCGAGTCGTATTCAGTCAGACAGATAATCGCCGTTTCAATCGAACGAATCAGCAGACTGGTGAAACAGACATTCACCAAGTAGTTTTGCAGCTTACCAGCCGCTGCGATCGCTTCTGCTCGTCCCTGTTTGCTTAATGGAACATCCACCCAGCCCGTAAACTTATTGGCTGCGTTCCAAATGCTTTGACCGTGACGAATCAGAATTAACTTACTCACAAAATTCCATCTGCCTTTGCCATAGACAACATCAAGTCAACCACTCGGTTCGAGTAGCCCCATTCATTATCATACCAAGACACCACCTTAAAGAAGTTGGCATTCAGCTCGATGCCAGCACCCGCATCAAAGATGCTGGAACGGGGATCGCCCTTGAAATCCATCGAGACAACTTCATCCTCTGTGTAGCCTAGAATTCCTGCGAGGTCTCCTTCGGAAGCCGCTTTCATTGCCGCACAGATTTCCTTATAGCTGGTCGCCTTCTCAGTTTTGAAGGTCAGATCGACCACCGAGACATCGGGCGTAGGCACGCGAAATGCCATCCCTGTGAGTTTCCCTTTTAGTTCGGGCAATACCAACGCCACGGCTTTTGCCGCACCCGTGGAAGAAGGAATAATGTTTTGCGCCGCGCCTCTACCACCGCGCCAATCTTTTTTGCTGGGACCATCTACCGTGGGCTGTGTAGCCGTCATGGCGTGAACGGTGGTCATCAGACCTTCGGTAATGCCAAAATTGTCATTCAAAACCTTAGCAACGGGGGCGAGGCAGTTGGTGGTGCAACTAGCATTTGAAACCACGACATCAGTGGCAGGATTGAACTTGAGATGATTCACGCCAACCAGTAAGGTAGGAACTCTGGTGGGATCTTTGGTGGGAGCAGAAATCACCACGCGCTTTGCGCCTGCTTTAATATGGTTCTCCGCCCCTTCAAAGTCTGTAAACAAGCCCGTTGATTCCACCACATAGTCGGCGCCATCTTTCCCCCAAGGTAGTTCGGCGGGGTTGCGAATTGCCGTACAGGGAATCAAGCGATCGTTAATGATGATTCCTTCTTCTGTCGCTTCCACTTTCCCATCAAATACCCCGTGGGTAGAGTCATATTTAAACAGATAGGCGAGGTTTCCTGGGGGTACGAGGTCGTTAATTCCGACAAATTCAATTTGAGGATTGTTAATGGCTGCCCGTAGAACGAGTCTGCCAATGCGCCCAAAGCCATTCACACCAACTTTCAATTTCGTCATATCGAGTTCTCCTACGGATAAACTAACTTGGTCATGAATTTAGAATGAATCGTTCTGAAATCGACTTGAGTAAAACTAGAAATGTTTTAAGAAAGTTGCGATCGAATTTCTTAGACAGTGGTTTCTTAGACAGTGGTTTTTGCCACCCTGACTTTGTCCAGTTTAACTTCGTTGGCACAGACACGCCCTTCGGCAAAGTCCGTGATATTTGCCAGTGTGGTTTCGGCAATATTCGTCAGTGCGTTCTTTGTGAAAAATGCCTGATGACTGGTGACCAGCACATTGGGGAATGCCAGCAATCGCTGAAATACATCATCTTGAATCACTACATTGGAGAGATCTTCAAAAAACAGGTCGGCTTCTTGCTCGTAGACATCTAAGCCCAGATAGCCAATTTTGCCTGACTTGAGACCATCGATCGCGGCTTGGGTGTCGATTAGACCGCCCCGACTGGTATTGATCAACATCGCGCCCTGTTTC
Source organism: Tumidithrix elongata BACA0141 (assembly GCF_036349135.1). Classification (NCBI taxonomy): domain Bacteria; kingdom Bacillati; phylum Cyanobacteriota; class Cyanophyceae; order Pseudanabaenales; family Pseudanabaenaceae; genus Tumidithrix; species Tumidithrix elongata. The sequence continues at coordinate 101,438 of NZ_JAZBJZ010000001.1, read as the reverse complement.
ATCTGGTCAACAGCTTGAACGCTAATCAGGTGATGAGATTCAGGCGTAAGGGGACAATGCAGCGAAATGATATCGGAGTTCGCGAACAGTTCGGGAAGTTCGACATAGTTCATGCCGAGTTCGAGGCAGGCTTTATTGGGATAGAGATCGTAGCCCAGTAAATTACAGCCGAACCCTTTCATAATCTGTGCCAAAATTGCGCCGATTTTGCCCGTGCCGACGATGCCCACCGTAGATCCAAACAGATCGAATCCCTGTAAGCCCTCAATCGAGAAGTTTCCTTCTCGCACGCGGTTGTAGGCACGGTGGGTTTTGCGATTGAGCGCTAAAATCAAGGCAACCGTATGTTCGGCAACGGCATAGGGCGAGTAGGCGGGAACCCGCACGACGGTCATTCCCAACTCAGCGGCAACGCTCAGATCGACATGGTTGTAGCCTGCCGATCGCAGGGCGAGTAATTTTGTCCCCTGACTGGCAAGCGATCGCAGCGTGTTGGCATTTAAATCGTCATTGATAAATACGCATACGGCAGGAAATCCATTCGCCAAAATGGTCGTATTTTCTGTAAGTCTTGTCTCAAAAAACACCAATTCGTGCCCATACAATGCGGCGAATACTCCCAAAAACTGGCGATCGTACTCTTTGGTATTGAATACTGCGACTTTCATAGGAAGAAATTCCAAATTGGATTGAATTGAAGCGATCGGGCGATTTGGGGCAATCACGGGGGGATTGCCCCTACGTTAGGGATTTCTAGTTCCCTTAACCCTTGAGGGTTGCATGGGCTTGGGTGTATTCCTCTAGGGATACCTTCACAGGCTTGGCATGCCAGATCTCATCACAGTACTCTTTGATCGTGCGATCGGCAGAGAATTTGCCCGATCGCGCTACATTCAAGATCGCCATTTTTGTCCACTTCTTTTGATCGCGATAGGTTTCGCTTACCCGTTCTTGGCAATCCACGTAGGCTTGATAGTCGGCAAACAACATGTAGTCATCGTGATACATGAGCGAGTCGATCAAGGGCTTAAAGAGTTCTGTATCGCCAGATGAGAAGTAACCCATCGAGATGCGATCGATCACAGCTTTAAGTTCGGGATTGGTTTGATAGAAGTGTTGAGGGTTATAGCCCTTTGCCTTCATGTCATAGACTTCGGGTGTGGTCAAACCAAACAAGAAGAAGTTCTCATCTCCAACTTCCTCGCGAATTTCGATGTTGGCTCCATCTAGCGTGCCAATGGTCAAGGCTCCATTCATGGTGAATTTCATGTTACCTGTCCCAGAAGCTTCTTTCCCTGCCGTAGAAATCTGCTCGGAAAGATCGGCAGCGGGATAGATTAGCTGTCCTAAGGAAGCGCTGAAGTTAGGGAGAAACACCACCTTCAACCGATTGCGGACATCGGGATCTTTATTAACGACATTGGCGACGGAGTTGATCAACTTGATCACCAGTTTTGCCATAAAGTAGCCAGGAGCTGCCTTGCCACCGAAAATAAAGGTGCGGGGTACGATGTCGATATTGGGATTGTTTTTAATCTTGATATATAGCCCCACAACCTGCAAGATCGCTAAATGTTGACGCTTGTATTCATGAATCCGCTTGACTTGGATATCAAACAGCGAATCTACATTAATCTCAACACCACTGTGATATTGAATGTACTCAGCCAACTTAGCCTTGTTTTCTCGCTTGATCTGATGCCAATCCTTACAAAAAACAGGATCGTCCGTATAGGCTTCCAGTTTTCTCAGTTCGTCGAGATGCGTCAGCCATGTCTTCCCAATCTTGGCTGTAATCAATGCTGATAGTTTAGGATTGCTGAGCAGTACCCAACGCCGAGGGGTAACGCCATTGGTCTTGTTGATAAACTTCTCAGGCCAAAGCTTGTAAAAGTCCTTGAGTACGTCATGCTTGAGCAACTCTGTATGCAAGGCTGCTACACCATTGACAGAATGACTGCCTACACAGGCTAAGTGAGCCATTCGGACTTGCTTTTCTTGTCCTTCCTCAATCAAAGATAGACGAGACAACAGTGCATCATCCCCTGGATACCAAGTTTTGACATCGTTGAGAAAGCGATTGTTGATCTCATAGATGATCTCTAAATGTCTGGGAAGTAGGGAACTAAACAGGCTCACTGTCCAGCGTTCTAGTGCTTCAGGCATCAAGGTGTGGTTGGTATAAGCAAAGGTGCGTTGGGTAATCCGCCATGCCACATCCCAATCCATTTTATGCTCGTCTAAAAGCAATCGCATCATCTCAGCAATGCTAATCGCTGGGTGGGTGTCATTTAGTTGAATTGCTGCGGTTTCATGCAGGTTCTCTAAGTTCTTATACTTGCGTAGATGATTCCGAATGATGTCTTGCAGCGAACAAGAAACAAAGAAAATCTGTTGTTCTAAACGCAGTTGCCGACCTTGAGGGGTGTTGTCATTGGGATAGAGAACCTTAGAGATGGTTTCCGATCGCATCTTGCTCGATACAGCCCCGTCATAGTCTCCCGCATTAAAGGCTTGGAAGTTAAAGTCATCGCCAGCTTCTGCTTTCCAAAGCCGCAAGGTATTGACGGTATTGGTGTCGTAGCCGGGCACAGGGGTATCAAAGGGAATGCCGATCGCTGTGTGGCTGGGAATCCACCGCACGCGCTCTTGCCCTTTATCGTCGTGGTAGACCTCCGTATGACCGCCAAACTTGACTTCGACGGTGGCATCGGGACGTTCGATTTCCCAAGGATTTCCAAATCGCAACCATTTGTCTGGAATTTCTACCTGCCAACCATCTTGAATGGATTGGTTAAAAATACCGAACTCATAGCGAATGCCATAGCCGATCGCAGGAATTTCGAGGGTAGCAAGTGAGTCTAAAAAGCAGGCAGCGAGTCTACCTAGACCTCCATTCCCTAAACCGGGATCGGGCTCTTGTTCTAGGAGTTCATCTAAGTTCAGCCCAGAGGCTTGAACGGCTTGGCGAACGCTCTCATAGATTTCTAAATTGATCAAGCTGTTACCGAGGTGCCGACCCATCAAAAACTCAGCGGAAAGATAGTAAACAATCTTGACATCTCGATCTAGATAAGTCTTGACAGTTTTGAGCCATCGCTGCAATAGGCGATCGCGTAGGGTATAAGCCAGAGCCATGTAGTAGTCGTTGGGCGTGGCAATGGCGTTATATTTCCCCTGAATGTAAAAAAGGTTATCCGCAAAAGCTCGCTTTAGTGTCTCAACACTTAAGCCTGTACGGTCGTCTTCAATTTTGATATTGCTCTGTACCGAAGTTTCCATAGTTTGATGTGCAGTTTAGTTTGCGGTTTGATTGACTTTGGGGTTCCCAGTGTGGGAATTGCGAATATCGCTATTGTTGATTTGACTTGCCACTTTAACTAACGCATGACTCCTTTTGTATGATTGGTTTAACTTTTTTGTTTAACTTGCTGGAGAACTTGACGTGTTTTATGGACAGCCTTGACCTAAATCTAGCTATTTGTTAGTGAGTTTAGCAAATTGAGCTTAGCCTGCAAGTTGTTGACTCTAGCTTAACAATAGGCATTTATGCCCTTTGGCATCATATAACATGCCGATTGGGTGATTCTGGTAAGGTTGAACACATTACCGAAGCATCCCAAATCGCGATCCCGATTTGCTCGATCGGAGTTCTTGTGGGTTCGGTATGGTTCGACCATGCCGCATAAATCTGTTATCTGACTGCGTATAGCCTTGAAGGCCGTACCGCAGAATTGGCACAACTGAATTTTAGGATTGCGATCGCTGGAATGCCTAAAGGGTTTCAGAATGTTTAAAGGTTTTGTGCATCTTCCTGAATTTAATCTGATATTAATTGCGTCTAAATTTCCGAATCTGTCTTGACTCCTGATGATGGTATGGGCAAGGCGATCGAATTTTTTGAATGGGGTCTAGATGGGTGACCTGGGACTCGAACCCAGAACCAACGGATTAAGAGTCCGATGCGCTACCATTGCGCTAGTCACCCTTGGAGTCAGCACTTTATCTTATCAGATGTAGGATCGTTTTCGATCGCCTCAATAAAATTTTTTGATCGCTATTTTGATCCCTGTTTTTTCCTAGGGTCGCAACGCTTGGCAGTGGACTGCAAAGAATCGATTTCCTTTGGGATGCCTGCCGCTACAAAATATCGATCCCAGTAATACGGTTCGGACTGATTTATAATCCCTTAAACATCTCGTATTGCAAAATTTATGGAACATGGTGTACTGAGAATCAGCGAAACTGTAACTGCTGAGCTTGAAGCCGTTCGCGCTTTTGTAATTGTGAATGTCACGAGCGAAAAAGTCTTTTTTGGGAATGCCGCGATCGCCGCCTCGGAAGATCTGAAAACTGCGATCGAGAGAATTAAGAAAGTCTGCGAATCGATAGAAATTGATACAGAATCGGTATCGTTCCAAAGCAATTCAGGCATATTTGGCAAAAACTCCACGGCAGAATATACCGTGAAATTGAAGGTTGATGCCTTAGAAAAGTTGGGGGAAATCCTTGGGATTTGTGCAGAGGGTAAGAAGATCGCCATCCGATCGCTGGCATGGGACTATGACGAAGAACAGCGCAAATTAGACTTGATCGTACAAGCCATGCAAAAAGCCAAAAATAAAGCGGACAGGATGATGGAAGCGATCGGATATTCCGTCGTTGGGATCAGATCCTGTAGCGATAGTTATAGTTTGCCAGCGATCGGTGAGATTTTTTTCGGCACTCAAAGCGCTCCCGAACATGCCATGACGAGGGCAAAAAAAGCCGTCGATTTTGGCACGCAAATCAAAAGCAAAAAGCAAATTTCCGCAACCTGCACAGTAGAATTTCTAGTTAACGTGAATTCGGGATAATCATTTTAAAACTACTCCAGCCATTCACGCCTCAGAATCGCACTCCGTGCATTGGATGGGGACATTGGAACCCGCCCTATGTCAATGCAGCGCCACATGTGATCGAACAATATGCCAGGGTTCCCATTGCGATCGCTTGCAAAATAACCATGTCCAGTGGGTGGATCGTAGACTGTGTTGAAATCGTCACAATCTAGAGCGTACACGTTCTTGCTAACCTTATCCATATGCTCTGGGCCCGTGTGCCCCAACCGTCGCGAAGCAATGCGATTGCCTAGATTTGCCACCTTACTCGCCCGCATGGCTAGATCGTCAGAAGCATAGTAAACCACGACATTACGTGCTGCGGTGGGAATGAACTGTCCCTCTTGACCTGGTTCTAATGCCTCATTGACGATATCAGGGGCCGCCATGAAAATGTTGCGAAACATTAGCGGCATTCCTTGGGGCAAAAAGTACTGGACAATACTGCTAAAGGTTGCCCGCAAAACGCGGTTTCCCATCGAGTGCGCCAAAATATTGATGCGTTTGATACAGGGATTATCGATCGTACTGTTGATGTCCCGCCAGTCCAGAAACTTTTGAAACATCCGCGCAAAAGCCATACCACTTTGATCGGCAGCCATCTGATCGTCAAAGTAGTCTTTGAGCTGCGAATCATCGCTATCGCAGGGCCAAATAACGGGTACAACAACCATATAGCCGGGAGCTTTCTGATCGAATAACCGTTGTAGCTCCTCTGCTCTAGGAAATATTGCTGGTTCGGGTAAATTGGCAAAACCGTGGACGTAAATTAAAATTTCCTGTGCGTTAGAGTTCTTAAGTTCTGATAAAAACGCTGTTCCACCAATTTCCGTATAATCGTCTTTATTATTGCGGCGACAAAAGTAGACGGACTGTTCCGCCTGATTATTGCGTAAATTAAAATTCACCGATCGCGGCAGTACCAAGTTGCCATCGACGGTAGAAGAGGTTGGACCTTCTTGAAGCACGCGATTCGTGATGAATAGCATAGGAGTAACTAAAGTAGGATTGGATAGCTTACGGATAAAAAAACGTTTGATTGCAGCCCAAAGGTTATGCAACACGTACATAGATTAAATTTGAGTGAAAACTGTTCCAAGTTTATCGTATTAGCAAGAAACTTTACTGAAAATCTTTCTGGTATTACCAGCGATCTCATAGAGATGAGGCGATCGCATGAAGTACGCAGCGTTTATACCCCTACCGTTGATTGATTTGAGCGAAAAGCAGCGATCGCGATGAGATTGTTCGGGATTTCAGATTTGTGTGAAGGTAGGGGGCGAGATCTTCAACAACCCAGATATGCTTAAGGAAAGATAAAATTGGTTGTTGGTATGAAGGTATATCCAAGACTAGCGCTAGATATTTCTTTTCAGAATTTACTGGTTGCGTTACTTTCCTGCTTACTTCCCATCGATAGAGCTAGAATTACTCGCCAAATCCAAGCTTTTTGGGGTATAGATAGAGAAGTGCTGGTGACACTATTTATTTGCTCTGGTGCTTTGTCAGTCGATCCCGTCGAGGGGGGCGATTGGTTTTCTGAAGCGATCGCAGGTTGAGTTTTAGGCTTGCTGAATTTTGGAATCGTGCTGAGATCTTATGAATGGCAATCGCTTCTGATTAGATGAGGCGATCTCTGGAAAACAGAATTGTAAAACCCTCTTGAACAAAATGGCGATCGTGAGTCAATATTCGCTCGATGTCCATTTGCCGCATTGTTACCATTGAGATGCAGTCTGTGAGGCTATATCCCTTATCTAGTCGCTGTTCGTATAATTCCAATCCACCCAAAAAGGTCTCATGAGACTGAGGTAACACGATTACCTTGTCCGAATCTACATTAAGCAGTTTCCGAACTGTAGTTACTGCTCGATCGCGTAGTTTTACGCCACCTTCAGACAAGAAATTGAGAACTTCTGTAAGTACTTCATCGGTCGTAATAATCTTTGTTTTACCTAGCTTTTCTGTAATTGCGATCGCTTGGTTGTGGAAATTATCGCGAGGGCTGAGTAATGCAACCCAATAGAAAGTATCGGCAAAAATCAACTCGGTCATACTTGCGGATTGTAGAGATAGCGATCGTGATGCTCGGCACCATCAGTGGGCAAACATTCCAAATCTTTGTCTGATAGACCAGTCGCAAAAGACGTTGCGATTCCCAATAGAAATGAACTTGTATCTTCTTCTGTTTCTCTCGCTAAATCCTCTTCTACCAGTTTAGGACTTGGGACTAGGCGATGATTTGGATCCAGCCGCCACTCTAAATAGCTGACAAAATCTAAAACCTCTTGTAAAACAGGTTCAGATAAAGCTTCTAAATGCTCTAGCTTGCCTAAAATAAGCTCTTTTACAGCGTTCATGTTCCAAGCCTGATATCAATACACATATTTTACTTGTCCCTGCATAAATTTAACCAAATTGGCTCAATTTTCTTGTTTGATTTAGTTGTAAAAACCAGCAGCGATCGCGATCGAAGCATTGCCGTCTGAAGCGATCGTAGGTTGAGTTTTAGTCTTGCTGAATTTTGGAATCGCGCTGAGACGTTGGGACTAATCGCTTATTAGGGAATTGTCTAGCCAACCCTCTTCTTGAGCTTTTTGTCATTTGCGAAAAAGTCTGATTGTGGCAACCAATTATCTTACGAGTCTTTAAAAATCGCGCCTCTCGCAATCAAATCTTGCTTTAGAGATTCAGAAACACCAAGATTAGATTCAAAAACTGTGTTTTGAACTATCGCCCCACTGAGATTAGTTCCAGTAAGATCGACTCCAAAAAGATCGATTCCACTGAGGATGGCTCCACTAAGATTAGCACCACTAAGATTGGCTATTCTGGGATCATAAAGGTCAACCGCACTGAGTTTAGCACCACTAAGATCTGAGCCGCTAAGATCTGCTTCACTAAGATTGGCTCCACGGAGGTCGATCCCATTAAGGTTAACTTTACTAAGGTTCACTTCTCTAAGATCGGCTTCAGTAAGATTGATTCCACTAAGTTCTACTCCTCGAAGGTCGGCTCCTTTAAGGTTGGCAAATTCAAAAATAGCACCTCTTGCAATTAAATCTTGTTTTAGAACTTCAGAGATACCTAAACTTTTAGAACTAAAAAATGCAAATTGAACTATGGCTCTACTGAAGTTGACACCAAAAAAGATTGCATTGTAAAAGTTTACTCTACTTAGGTTAGCTTCAGTCAGGTCTGCTCCACTTAGGTCTGCTTCACTTAGGTTAGCTTTACTAAGAATGGCTCCACTTAAGTTAGCTCTACTAAGAATGGCTCCACTTAAGTTAGCTTCACTAAGAATAGCTCCACTCAGATCTTTAGCAATGAAACGCTCGCCGTTCTCATGCCCTGTTTCTAACCAGACCTTGTGTAGCTCTAGCCTTTTTGCGATGTCCGTTAGCACATAACCTCCCTATCTCCACACAACTACAATTATCTTAGAAAATTTTCAATACCCTGAACAGTAGCGACAGATGATTGATTGAGAAATTTAAGATTAGGAAGTACAACTTCATAGTCGCTATTTCTGTATTGAGTTGTCAGAGGTACGTAAATCGCTAAAACTCGCGGAGGATTTGCGTCATAACGAGAGACAATTACAACTGGACGAGTCTTTGCTGCGATTCCCAAATCCGCTAACCAGACTTCTCCTTGCTTAATATTCATCCAGTAAATCCAAGACCTCTTGCTCTACAGAAGGCGATCGCAAGATATCTAAAGCATCGCGATCGGCTAAATCAATGATTTCCAGAATGAACTTCCTCGCCAATTCAGCAACATCTGGCTGCCATTTCGATAATCTTGCATTTAATGTTTCCGCTAAAGTATCCATTTTTACCCTTACTTTATGCATGAATATAAACAAGGCTAACATATTATAATCTAGAGGTTGTCAAAATCAATCGCAATCTGTATAGCCACTTCTTCTAAATTCACAAAACTGGACTCAGTTCTAAATCCGAATTTATCAAGCAAAAAAAAGCATTTCCGAGGTACTGAGTAATAAATCATGCAAACCTAGGAAATTCTTTGCAGGCTCAGTTGTTTGTCAATGTCGATCGCTACAAGTTGTCCGCTGCGATCGAACGTCACAGAGGTAGAGATTTTTTGTTTGACAAAGGGAATGGAAATCGTGCCGACGAGGGTATTCTCCGATCGCCATTCACCTCTATAGCTGGCGGAGCCTAGCGGTGCGTAGAGCGAACTGCCAAACTGGTAAAACATTTGTCGCCATTGAGTCGTGACTAAACCGATGGGCACGTAATCGCACCAGAATTGCCCTTGTTTGCGCGACAGGGGTAGCCAAGGCATGGCGATTAATAGAGCAGCGAGGGCGGGATCGTTGCCCACGAGGCGATGAAATACGAAACCACTGTCATCGCGGCGGAAATATAACTTTGCTTTGCCCGAATCTAAATAGAACGTACCATCGATCGCCATCCGAACTGTCACTGTCAGAGGCGATAGCGATCGCCCTTTCCGCAGGACTTGAAACTTAATTTGCGAATCCAGTGGCAAGGATAATGCTTGGAGCAAAGCCCGATCTAAAGACACAGCCTCAACCTCCGCAGATTCTACAGGTGTGGATTCCGCACAAAACTCGTCATTGACGCGCAGGTTGGCAAAGCTAAAGGGAACTGTAGCAGCACCAATCTCTGGCGTGAGTTGGACTTGAATGTGAATGTGAGGTTGTGGCGAATAGCCAGAATTCCCACAGCGTCCGAGTAAAGCGCCGCGTTCGATCCGATCGCCTTGATTTACGACAATACTATCTTGGGCAAAATGGGAAATCTCCACATAAAAGCCGCGATCGTCAACCAGAATCACAAAATTTCCCCAATTTCGATCTTGGTCTACGGTTCCGATCGCACAGTCAGGCAGATCGCGCACCACGCGCGAGACCCAGCCTGAGACTGGCGACAGTACGGGCTTTTGGAAGGCATAGTAATCGCTGAGTTGGAGTCCCCCTTCCCGAAAGGTTTGTCCTTCCTCATCCCGAATCACAAAATCGTAGGCATAGCGCCAGAGTCCTTGATGCGTCCAGCGTCCATCACAACCCTGCCAAACCATCCATCGTCCCGCAAAGGGCAAGGCGATCGCGCGACCGCTACCTTGATGGCGCTGTCTTTCCGTGAGTTCGTAATCTAAAGTCTTTTCGGGGGAAGCCTGCGGATATTTGGCAAGTAAGCCTCTGCCTACGCTTCCCAACAGATACAACAGCGATAGGGTGACGACATTATAGGGAAAGGCATGGACGGGCAAACCGACCGCTGCCCAAAACACGCTCACCGCTTCGCCTAGGATTGCTGTCATCACCACTGCGATCGCGGCGAGAGCATAGCTGCGTACTGAGGGCAGCAGATAGTATCCTCCGATCGCGAGGGCAACCAAAATATAGTTCAGCGTGGCTGGATCGTAGTATACATAGGCAAAAGTGCCCGTGAGAATGCCGCGTGTATAGGTTCCTAAGGCATAGCCAGCGATCGCGAGAAAGAATTGAATGCGGGAGTTGATTAGCAGCAACAACATCACCACCATGCCCACCCAGATATTGGGCAAGAAGAAAATCAATCCCAAGGTTCGCAAAAAGCCTTCAAATTCCAATGGCAAACCAATCGTGTAGGTGTGAACGGGCAGGATCGCCGCTTGCAAACCCGCATAGCGAAAGGCAGCCAGATGCACGATCCAACTCACGGCAACAAAGGGAAGGCTGAGCACGGGCAGCAATAACACCGTTCGCAAAATATGCGACAGCGACCATGTTAAAACAAAAGCGAAGGCTCCCGCTGCTGCTGACAGGAAGAGGGAGGCAGGACTGAGTTGGAAGAGATAGCCCACGCTCAATCCCGCCAAGAGGGGATTAAAGAGTAACGGCGCGAAATTTAAATAGTCCTGTTTCAGTTTTGCCACGGTGGCAAAGATAACCGCTGCCATCAATCCCGTCAGTCCCATGATTAAAACCGAGGGCTGTAGGAACATTGCGATCAGCAGGCAGGCTCCCATACCCGCACCGCGCAAAAACATAATTTCAGCAATGGCAGCACAGACCGCTTGCAAGAAGTGCTGGGGGGCTTGCCCCCATTTCATTAAACGCTTCCAGTTTTGCCGTAAATATGGCTTGGATAGAATTGCCCAGTTAGAATTTCCGAGAGAAGGCGATCGCTGGCGAATATTCAACATCGATAACTATTCCAATTTTATGTTTGTTTGTGACAGCTTGGGAAAGGATGGCATAAGTTGGATGAACCTCTCCCTCCCGACCTCCCTCTCCTGACAGGAAAGGGAGGAGTAAGAAAATGCAAAGCTTTTAAGCCCCTCTCCTGCGAGGAGAGGGGTTGGGGAGAGGTCTTATTTCCATCCCACACTTGAGAGTTGAGGCAAGGCGTTAAAAGCATTGGAGGCAAGTCTGGCAGGCAGGTGTTCGCGTCGTTCCAAATCGCTGAGGTCTTCCGCTGCCCGAATCAATTCCACTTCGCCCGTTTCTGTAACTAGCACGACATTGGGGCGATATTCGATAAACTGGAGCCATTGCGTATTATTGTAGGCTCCCACCGTAGAAATCACCATGCGATCGCCACGGGAAAGCGGCGGTAGCGAAATGCTTTCGGCGATTACGTCGATATTCATACACATGGGGCCATAGACCACCGAGGGTTCGGCAGTTCCAGGCACATGGCGATCGAGGGCAATGTCAAAGCGATACCAAAAACTCGTGAATAGCAGATTCACCCCCGCATCCATGACATAGGCACGGGTGCTATCGGGAAGACGTTTTGTGCCGCAAACGCTGGTAATTAACGAACCTGCCTCATCGACCACAGCGCGACCTGATTCGATAATCAGTTTGGGTGTATGACCCGATCTGAGATGTTTCCAAAGGGAATCGCAAATGGCATCGGCATATTCCTCAATCGATGGTAAGAGTACATCGGCGGCATGGTAGGTTCCCTTTAAACGGCTGCGCGATGGGAATCCGCCCCCAATATCAATGTATTCCATCTGCCAGCCATAGAGGGCTTCGATGTTATAGCCAAACTTCACCATTTTTTCGACTTGGCGGCTATAGGCGCTAGGTTCCATGATGTAGGTACCAATGTGGCTGTGCAGCCCGTTAATCTTTAATTTACCGCCCCGCGCAATTCGATGAATCGCTTCCATCGCCTGTCCTGATTCCAAATTGAAGCCAAAGCGCGACCAGCAAGGTTGAATCCCCGCATCGAGATTGAGGCGAATGCCCACAGAAATGGTTTGACCGAGTAGCGTGGCGATCGCTTCCAAATCCTCAATTTCATCCAAGTGATCGATATTGATCGTAACGCCATCCCGCACGGCTGCTTCCAGTAGATCGAAGGGTTTGTGGGGCCCATTCAGAATGATCTGCTTGCCGGGAATGCCCAAAGCTTTTGCCTTGTCATATTCCATTTTGGAAACCAATTCGGCGATCGCGCCCTCTTGATGCAAAATCGCGCAAATGGCTTTCAAATAATTCGTCTTATACGACCAGCCAAAGGTGACATCGGGATAGCGGGTGGTAAAGGCATGACGCATCGTGCGAAACTTGCGGCGCAGCGATCGCTCGGAATAGACAAATAGGGGCGATCCGAACTGGGCGACGAGATCGTCAACGGGAACGCCAGCGATCGAGCTTTTGATTTGGTTATATGCCGAGGTAACACCTGCAAATTTATTCATTAGCCCGCTCTTAAGTTGTTGAATGGAAGGCTTTTCATAGGTGGAAGTAGCAGTTTTCATTTATCTTTCTCCTGAAGTGACTAGGGTTTGAAAAGGGGCGGCATCTGTGACCATTTCATAGGTGTAGCGCACTAGCAGTTTGCCAGCTTTGTAAGGCTGTAAGGGCGGCAAGGGCAATCCTAGGGCTGCTCGTACCATGCGGGATGGTAAATTAATGCCCACGGCAGTGGCAAAGTACGTCCAAGCGGGGAATCGCGGATTGATTTCAATTAAATAAACCGTGCCATCGGTGGTGGCGATACATTCCAGTTCAAAGGCGCCTTTCCAGTGGGTATGTGCTAAAAAAGCTTTGGCGGCTTGGAATAGCCCCTCGTGATGGATGGTCACGCCACTCCAAATCTTCCCTAGCTCTGTGACGGTCATTTTTTTGATTGCGACCATGCCCAGATCGCCACCATTGCCATCGCCCACGCCAACGAGGTTGAGTTCGATGCCCTTAACTACCTGCTGCACGATGATGGGATAGCCCCATTCTGCTGCTAACTGATGAAATCGTTGAATGGCCTCTGCTTGCGTCCAAACATGATATGCCTTGCAATAGGTTCCCTTCACCATTAAGGGCAATCCTAACTCAGCGATCGCGGTCTGTAATTCCACCACGGAGGTGACCGTAGCGGTACGTGGGGTCTGCATACCAAAACTGGTGGCGGTTTCTGCCAAACGGGCTTTATTGCGTAAAGCGAACTGAGCTTTGGTTGGCAGATAGGTGCGAATTCCCCGCGATGCTAATTCTTGGGCGCAATGGATATAGAGGGGCAGTTCCACATCAAAATTGGGAATAACGCAATCGAGTCCAACCCGTTCTTGGATTTTCTCCAATCGTTCGATCAAAACCTCTGGTTCCGAGGAGGGGTAAGGCATGATGTAACGGCGATCGAACAGCCAATCCATGTATAGCCCTGGTTCCATGGCATCGTAGGCGAGACCGACAATCTGCATATCCAGTGCTTCGTCTTCGCGCAGGCTGCGGGCAATGCCAGTGCCGGGTCCCGGATTGTCAACGGCATTGATCCCTGAAATGGCGATCGTAGGATGGCTCATCGTTTTACTCCTGCTAGGTTCGATTGGATAAATCCGAGCATTTCCAGTTGTTGCATAAAGTCTGAGACATCGCGTTCTGTAGAACTTTGAGCGATGCCAAATTGTTCGGAGAGAAGTAGGGCAATTTGGGTGCGATTTTTGCCCTGTTGGAGTTGTTGCAGGACTAAGTGACCGCAAGAATTGAGCGTATAGGTCTCGCCTGTCGAGGTATCGAACCCAAATCCATCGTCGGCAACTGTAAGTGTTTGTAAGGCTGTCATCTCTATTTCCTTATATATGTTTAACGTCAATTTTGGATTTCCCCCTTTATTCCCCCAAAAGATTGGATCTCTAGTTCCCTTCCCTTTGCAAGACTGCGATCGCATAAATTCTTGCTTCGCTTAGGGGTTAGATCCCCCCCAGCCCCCTTATTAAAGGGGGGAGAAGAATCGAAGTCCCCCTTACTAAGGGGGATGCCCAATAGGGCAGGGGAATCGAACCTCTCGGATAAATGGGATGTGTGTAGGAGGTAGCGTGCAAGGGTGGCGTAATTCCTGTGCTTAGGTGAAAGAAACGTTCTACATCCCCTATTAAGCTGCCTCAAGATGACAACTCAAGCCACAATTTGATTACAGTTTTGTAATTTTGGCGGCGGCGACTGCCAGTAAAATAGGTTGCATATGCACATCCTTTACGTTGAAGACGAATTAAAAATTGCCAACTTTGTCTGTGCCGGTCTGAAGGAACAGGGGTTTGTTGTGGACTATTGCGACAATGGCAACGATGGCTATCAGTACGCCCTCGATCGCGAATACGATGCGATCGTCCTAGACATCATGCTACCGGGTAAAGACGGGCTGGCGATTCTCAAAAGCCTGCGCCGCGAGGGGCGTAACGTCCCCGTGATTTTATTAACGGCTCGTAACGAGCTAGACGATCGCTTAGAGGGGCTAAATTTGGGTGCAGATGATTATCTTGCCAAACCCTTTTTTGTCGAAGAGCTGGTAGCGCGGATTCACGCATTGGTGCGGCGAATTTCGGGCGATCGTCAAAATATTCTAAGCGTTGACCCAATTAAGCTCGATCGCATCACCCGCGAAGTCACCTGCAACCAACAATCGGTCGAACTTACCTCTCGCGAATTTAATCTCTTGGAATACCTGATGCGATCGCCTGGGCGCGTATTTACCCGCACGCAGATTCTCGAACATATCTGGGGCTATGACTTTAACCCGAGTACCAATTTGGTGGATGTCTGCATTCAGCGCATTCGCAAAAAGCTCGATCGCGTCGGCGGGTCGGGTTGCCTAGAAAGTATGCGCGGAGTCGGTTATCGTTTTCGCAAACCTGAGATGAAATCGTGAAACTACCTTCTTTTCGGCTACATTCTTTCCGTTTGAGGGTTGCCTTGCTCTCGGCTCTACTGGCAGGGGGGGCGATCGCGGGGTTTAGTTTTCTCTCGTTTTTGCTGTTTTACCAAGCCAAACTCTCCAGCCTTGACAACGAAATCAAAGACCAGTTACTGCGAGAGGCTTCAGCCCCCAGACCGACTTCCCATTGGGAATCCTATGCGCGATCGCGTTCCTCTTTTTTTGGTGAAGATACCCAGCCTGCGATCGCCCTGATTGCGATCGACCCAGAGGGGAAAACGCTCTATAAATCTGATAGCTGGAGTTCCGAGTTCGATCGCAAGGCTCTATTCCCACAACAGACTTCCTTAAAAAATGACCTGCAATTCCCGAGCGCTTCCCTGATGTTTGCTGGTAACAGCACCATGTCCTTTCAATCGGTTGCTTGGAATTCCGATCTCGAACCCATCGCTCAATTACCGCCCCCTCCTCCCGATCGAGAGACACAATCTCGACAAACCCGCCCGACACAACCCCTACCCCCACCCGACCGACTGCCTCCACCACAATTTAGACCGCCATCCCCCCAACCGTCAGGACAAATTCTACCGCAGCCATCGCCACCCGTAAGCCAACCGTCATCCTCACAACCATCCCCACAGCCATCAGGGCAAACTCCATCGGTGAGAGTGACATCCCCTACCACAATCCCTGCGCCTACAGCCACGATCGCACCTCCATCCCCACAACCGTCAGAGCAACGCATAGATTCCAAAGGGATACCATTGGATGGACTTCCTGCACCCACAGCCACGTTCTCGCCATCCCCACAAATCAACTCGGGAGGGCAAACTCCAAATAGCAAGGAACCATTATCCCCAAGTAAATCTGGAGGACAACTTCCAGAGCTAAAGCCATCTGACGGACTGCCGCCGACGGTCGAACAAGCAGGCAAACTCTCTAGTTTTGTCACCCAAACAACCAGCACGGGAACTTGGCGAATTGGGGCTGTGTCTTCTCCTTTTGTGCGGATGGCGATCGCGGTGAATTTGCAAACCATCGATCGCGAAATGGGGGCAATTCGTAATGTCTTTTTCCTGACGATTCCCTTGACGCTACTTTTAGTCATGCTAGGGGCATGGTGGATGTCTGGAGGGGCTTTAAAACCGATCGAAAAGATTACGGGAACCATTCGACGCATCACAGCAAAAGGACTGAGTCAACGCCTTCCGATTGCGGGTACGGATGAAGAATTGGTGGAACTACTGCAAGTCTTCAATCAGATGCTGGAACGTTTAGAGCGTAGCTTTACCCAAGCATCTCGCTTTAGTGCGGATGCCGCCCACGAACTCAAGACTCCCTTAGCGATTTTACAGGGAGAATTGGAACGTACGCTCCAAGAAGCCGATGCGGGTTCGGAATTTCAACAACGCCTAAGCAATCTGCTCGACGAAGTGCGTCGGCTCAACTCGATTACCCGCAAACTTTTGCTGCTCTCCCTTGCCGATGCGGGGCGTATGTCTGTGCATAAGGTCGAGATCGATCTATCGCAGGTTCTATCCGAAATGGCAGAAGATCTTGAAATGCTAGCGCCCGATCTAGAGATTCACGTCCAAATTGAAGCTGGGTTGCAGGTGCAGGGCGATCGCGAATTGTTGACCCAAGTTTTACAGAATCTCATGGGGAATGCCATAAAATACAATCTCCCCGAGGGCTGGCTGCGGATTAAATCTGGGCGGGATGGTAATTTCGTGTTTATTACGATCGCCAATCGTTCCAAGGATATTCCTGAAAGCGATCGCGCCAAAATCTTCGATCGCTTCCATCGCGGCGATGCTGCCCGTACCCGCCATGTGGAGGGATTTGGATTGGGACTGAGTTTATCCCAAGAAATTGCCCGCGCCCATGGTGGCGACCTCAAACTAGATCGCACACCTGCGGGGCATACGGCTTTTACCCTGACGATTCCCGCTGCCAAGCATTATTAACGCGAGAAATTAAGGCTTGAAATTTGTGGGGTCTGACGCGCTTCCTGTCGCGAGAATACAAGAATCAGGCGATCGCCACTGTACAGACGTAGCTTATCCGTTTCCACTTCAAACCGAGTGGTTGTTTCTAGTAATTTGAGAAAAGTTGGCTCGACGTTATTCTCATTCAGACAAGCCATTTTCGTGCTGATAATCTGAGAGAATTTCAATTTTGAGCCTTCAACCTTGACACTTCCCGCAATGCGATTGCAGCCACCTGAACCCGAAAATCGCCGCAATTCTCGATCTAGCTCGATATAGGCATCGCTGGCTTTGACTGGGCGATCGTTCATTTCGACAAGCTTCCATTTCTTACCCCAAAGCGTGGCATTGGCGTTAACATCTGCTTGCTGTTGGCTGTTTGGACAGGTTGGGCGATATTCTCCGACATTTACAGGCTTTAAATCAGGAACGTCATCGGGCTTGAGCGTAAAGGTAACAAAGCTTTTGCCAGAAGGGCAACAGAGGGCATCGGAGGCACGGTATCGATTAAACTCAGTTAATACATTGGTGGGACTCGTTAGGTGAATGTTGGCGATCGCGCCATCGGTGCGCGAGTCCATAGCTACAGGGGAGAGCGCACCCGCATATCTGCCTTCCCAATATACAAAAGATTGGTACTGCATCGGACGGCACATGCCATCAAAACCAGAGGTTGCCGTGATAATTTGGGTTTCACCATAGCTCTGCACCGAGCCGTAAAGCTTCCAGCCTTGACGCACCAACGTTTCCTCTGCGGGGCTACTCGGCGATCGCACTTGGCTGAGGCAGCGTTTGTCAATCTCTCCACTATCTGTCGCAGGGCGAGGCAATTGGGGTAAATTCCCATTGACTCGATTCCAATTTTGCAAGGGGCGATCGAGCCAAGATGCTTTTGTGGATTGGGCTAATGTGGACTGGACTAGTGTCGATTGGGCGAATGCCGAGACAGATGGAAGGCTGAGACAAAGGTAGATAGAGAAAAGCAGAGAGGATTTTCTGTAAATCATGACTTTACTTGAATTCGGAATGAGGATTTTAGGGTGAAACAATGGGATTACAAGGGAGCTGGGCGAGCACGCACCATCCAATGCCTTACGAAAATTGGGTAGAGGCGATGCCCCTGTGCTCGCCCTAATTCTCTGGATAGATAGAATTTATCTAGGTGGATTTGGGATTATGGAGAGATGGGAGGAATTATGACAAGATCGAGAACCTTAGGAATTCTTATCCCGATGGGAAAGAGCTAAGGTCTAACCAACTCCTTTCTTAGTTTAACGCGAATAGAGGTAAAGATTTTGCTAATGTCACAAATCTATCGAAAGGATAGGATTTTGAGTAGGCTATGTAGGATCTTTGGGGAGTGGTGTCGGGTGTGGGTTGTTCTGAGGGAGGTCGTCGATCGCATCGTGAGAAGGCTCTATCAATATCTGTTGTGGAATTCCAATTTGAATGCCGTGAAGATCGAAGGCAATTTTGAGGCGACGGCGCAACTCCCGCGCTACATCAAATTGCTTTAGGGGTAGTGTTTTAATCCATATTTTGATTTCAATCCCTGTATGGGAAATTTTCTCTACGCCAAAAACTTCGCCAACATCGAGAATTTGGGGTTCCCATGCTGGATCGTTGGCTAATTGCTTCGCTTCTTGCAATACAATTGCCAGTGCTTTATCGACATCTGTATCGTAGGCAACCTCCACCGAGAAATCACTGCGCGACCAGGTGCTGGTCAAATTGTCAACTTGGGCGATCAGGCTATTGGGTAGCGTGATCAATCGCCCATCACCCGATCGAATCTGGGTAATGCGCAGGTTAACATTTTCCACAATCCCACTCGCTGAACCAATAACGATATAGTCTCCAACAGCGTACTGATCTTCCATCAAAATCATTAAGCCATTCACTAAATCTTTGATCAAGTTCTGTACCCCAAAGGAGACCGCTAAAGCCAGCAAGGTTCCGAATGCCAGTAAGGAGATGGGCGCAATGTTGAGAAATTGTAAAACCCAAACAACCGCAAAGCAGTAAATCAAGACCGTTTTCATTCCCTTTAAGGCATTCACGGTTGTAGACAGACGCTGCGATCGCCTTTGGGAGTTCTCAATCGTTAGGGTGTTTTTTTCCCAGATTTGCAGCAGCCCGTCGATCGTCAGATTTGTTAGGCGGTTGGCGAAGCCCGTAACAAACCAGACAATCAAAATCAAAATGGGAGTGGACACGACGCCCAGTGCAAAAGGACGGGTCTGGGGAAACTGATATAAAGCTGCGGCAATGCCACAAACCCAAACAAATACAATTGCCCAAAACACCAGCCATCGCAGGAGTCCCACAATTTGCAAGCGCCGCTGAATGTTGATTTGACTGCTAAACTGTTGCCGTAAGTTCTCTAGCAACTGAAGTTTATACTCGTGAACCGCTTTGCTCGCGAGTGTCTCATCGCTGACCTGCGCGATCGCGTGACTTTCTAGATGTTTCGTCAATATTTTTTCTCGCCATCCCAATCCCTTCCAAATTACCCAGAGCAAAATACTGGAAGCGATCGTCGCGATCGAGATTTTGACTGCATCGTTAATTTGCTGTTTAAAGGCTTCTGGCTTACGCAGTTCCAAAGCCTGTTGTAATGCTTTCTCTAGTGATTTTTGCCAACGCGCTGCTAAGAGTTCCTTTGTTGTGACATAGTACTGAGCGTCAATATCTGTGACCGTCAATAGCACCCTCGGTTCCGCTAGACTCGCATCTTTGGCAAACAACAACGGTTGCTGATTGAGTGTTTCGCTAAACACCTGAATGGTGTCTGGATCGAGAGGGGTGGGACGTTCCCCCAGTGGGTCGAGGGATATAGATCGTTTCCCAAGTGAATCAAGGGCTGAAGATTGATTGGAGTTTAGAATTTGCTCTAGATTGGCTTCGATTTGATGCGCTCTCACCTCGACGGGAATCTGATTGCCCAATTCATTGCGATTAAAGACTGCGGGGGAGGCAATTTTCAACACTTCCTTCCCATCCAATTTTACATCAGTCACCTCTAGCAACCCTTGGCGCGTCACGCCCATCGGGAGTTGTGGTGTATTTGTTTGGGGCAATGATGGTATCTGACCGAACGCGATCGGACTCCAAACGCATAAGCTGAGCGCGATCGAGAAACTCAATATTGCCCAGCCCAGAAAATGCCTTATTCGCATAGAAAAAACTTTTCCCATAAAACTCTCACCTCCAATGGAGGTTATACCCATAGAACTTATGCAAAAAGACGAGATGCAGGGGCAATTCATGAATTGCCCCTACAGTAAAACAAGGTTTTTAAGGCATTTCTGCGTAAGTCCTAACCAATTGTAATTAAATTGGCAATAGATCTAGATTTGATTTCGGTTACAAGCTATGAGAGCGCATTCTTGTAAATCTTTCCATCTTTTACGATCGCGACGAAGTTTTTGGCTGGATCTTCGATCAGTTTGATGTTTGTCAGCGGATCTCCGTTCACCAGCAGTAGGTCGGCAAGCGCACCTTCCTCGACGACGCCCAATTTACCTGGATAGGGATTGCGGGGGCCAGATAAGGCAAGTAATTCGGCATTTGTGCTGGTTGCCATCTTCAGAATTTCAGCGGGCGTGTACCAGCGAACTAGTTTCGCAAGCTGTGCGCCTTGACGAGTGGCTAACTTGGCATCAAATAGGGTGTCTGTACCCCAAGCGGTTTTGAGATTGTATTTCTTCGCCAATTTATAGGCATTGTCAGTACCATTAGTCACTTGCAATTGTTTGATGCGATTGGGCGATCCTTCGGCAGACGGAATCGCATCCTCGTCGTCGAGAAACGGTTGCATACTCAGCCAGATTCCTTTTTCAGCCATGATCTTTGCGGTCGCGTCGTCCATCAATTGACCGTGTTCGATACACTTGACGCCAGCACGGATTGCTGTCTGGATGGCGATCGGCGTGTAAGCATGAACCGTCACGTAGGTGTTCCAGTTTGCTGCGGCTTCGACAGCGGCGTGAAATTCTGGTTCCGTATACTGGCTGACATCTAGGGGATCGTAGTCCGATGATACACCGCCACCTGCCGCCAGTTTAATCTGAGTCGCCCCCTGCATCAATTGCTCGCGAGTTCGACGCAGAACCTCATCCACACCGTCTGCGATTGTACCTACGCCATACACTTCACCGCGACTGAGCGGTGTAGTAGCCGATCTGGGTAGTTCCTTGAGCGATCGGAAGTCACCATGTCCGCTCGTCTGCGAGATCATCGCACCCGAAGGGTAGATGCGCGGGCCCACAATCGCACCCTTATCAACCAACTTCTTTAACTCGAACACGGGACCAGCCATATCACGGGCACTGGTAAAGCCGCGCAGTAGCATATCTTTTGCTGCGGTTTGTGCAGTCTTAAATATGATTTCAGGTGTGGTGCTGGGAGAGAGTAGGTCTTCTTTGCTGGTGGCCGCCATAAACAGGTGCGTATGGTTATCGATCAGTCCAGGCATCAGCACGCGACCATCGCCATTAATCCTTTTCGTGTCTGATAGTGGGGAAATCGAATTTTGGGAAATTGTTTTGATTTTGTTGCCAACCACCAAAACACTAGATGGCTCGGAAAGTCGGTCGGAGATGCCGTTAAAAATACGAACGTTCTCAAACAGAATGCTGTTAGGTTGAAGCGTTTGCGCGTTCATCGGTGCTGGACTCTGGGTAAAGCCTATGAGTGCGATTAGTGCGACGATCGCTAGTACTAAAGCCCCAAATAGAGCTGGGAATCGAAATCGCATGGGTTGATCTCCTCATTTGTAAATATCATTGAAGTTAATATCTCAATCTGGAAAGCGCGATCGCGTGAGATTTATGAATCGTTACGGGGTTCAAAATATTATCCCCAGTCGGAATTCAAGCACATCAGGAGACCAGCGGCGGTAAGTATCCCAAAAGGAATTGCTGAGGTGGAAATCGAAATTTTTGTTTAGAGGCTGACTACTTTTAATTTGCATCTAACTTGTATCTACTAATCTGAATAATAGAGATAATTTGATTTCGGACAAACTACAGGCAAGTATCTCAGTAATTTTATTATCTTGTCTCATTTCGATCAAAAAAGCTAGATAATATTCATATTCATGGGGGTAATGCCATAAAGCTGTTACTTTCATAGGATGCCTTAAGTTTCCACTTGCCAGCTAAATCTTTAATTATCTTGAACCAACCCAAGAACAATTTATGACAGCCGAACAAAGCAGACTGCAAGAGACACAACGCAACATTCCTTGGAAAAAGTGGGGACCCTATTTGAGCGAACGTCAATGGGGCACTGTGCGCGAAGACTACAGCGATAACGGCGATGCTTGGAATTATTTTTCCCACGACCAAGCGCGATCGCGTGCCTATCGCTGGGGAGAAGATGGATTGGGAGGCATTTCTGACGACCATCAGGTTCTCTGTTTTGCCTTAGCGCTATGGAATGGCAAGGATCCCATTCTCAAGGAAAGATTGTTTGGGCTCAACAACAGCGAGGGTAACCACGGCGAAGACGTGAAGGAGTACTACTTCTATCTCGATAGCACGCCCACGCACTCCTACATGAAATATCTGTACAAGTATCCGCAGGCGGCTTATCCCTACGAGGATTTGGTAAAAACCAACCGACAGCGCAGTCGAGACGAATTGGAATACGAACTGCTCGATACGGGCATTTTTAACGAAGACCGCTATTTCGATATCTTTCTCGAATACGCCAAAGCCGATTCCGAAGACATTCTGATTAAAATTAGCGTCGCCAATCGCGGACCCGAAGCCGCTACGCTGCACCTATTGCCAACCCTCTGGTTCCGCAATACTTGGTCTTGGGCTGATGGCAGTTCTAAGCCCATCCTGCAAAAGGTAGGGAACGTAGGGGATAGCATCATCCACGCCCATCATACCGATGCCACATTTCAGGAATGGATTCAGGACTACTATCTCTACGCTGAAGGCAACGTTCCGCTGCTATTTACAGAGAATGAAACTAACAATGCCCATCTCTTTGCCACACCCAATGCCAGTCCCTACGTCAAAGATGGGATTAACAATTACCTCATTCATGGAGAGAGAGATGCTGTCAATCCCGCTCAGATGGGAACAAAAGCTTCTCCTCACTATCCATTGAGCGTAGGGGCAGGAGAAACGCAAGTGGTTCGCCTGCGACTGTCTCGCACCGCACCCGCCCAAAAGAGCGCTCCCTTTGCCGACTTTGAAGCCGTTTTTAAAACACGCTTACAGGAAGCCGATGACTTCTATGCCGCGATTACGCCAGTCAAAGTCCAAGCCGATCGCGATCGCACCAATGTCATGCGTCAGGCGCTGGCGGGAATGCTGTGGACAAAGCAATATTTCTACTACGATGTCGATAAGTGGCTAGACGAACATAACGTTGACTCTACGCAACGCAAGAAAATTCGTAACGGCGATTGGGCGCATATGTACAACGATGACATTATCTCCATGCCAGACAAGTGGGAATACCCTTGGTTTGCCGCTTGGGATTTGGCATTCCATATGCTGCCCCTGTCGATTGTGGACTCGGAATTTGCAAAAGTCCAATTAGATTTGATGCTGCGGAATGACTACCTGCACCCCAACGGTCAAATCCCCGCCTATGAATGGAACTTTGGCGATGTCAACCCGCCTGTCCATGCCTATGCCACCATGCAAACCTATTTAGCCGACAAGGCACGGAATGATGGCAAAGGGGATCTGGACTTTCTCAGATATGCCTTTGCTAAACTGCTGGTCAACTTTACTTGGTGGGTCAATCGCAAGGATCGTGAAGGGAATAACGTCTTTGAGGGAGGCTTCTTAGGACTGGATAACATTGGCGTGTTCGATCGCAGTTCGCCCCTGCCCACAGGCGGACACCTAGAACAGGCAGACGGTACGGCTTGGATGGTGTTTTTTAGCCAGCAAATGCTGCGGATTGCCGTCGAACTGGCGGTTCACATCCCTCTCTACGAAGAATTTGCCAGCAAGTTCTTCGAGCATACGATTTTGATCGCTGGGTCGATGGATCGCATGGGAGATCTCAAAGATGAGATGTGGGATGAAGCGGATGGGTTCTTTTACGATGTCTTGCGATTGCCCGACGGTCAGGCGATGCGTTTAAAGGTGCGATCGCTCGTGGGACTTCTACCGCTCGCCGCTGTCTCCGTTTTTGAAGCAAGCGACATTGCGAAATTACCAAACTTCCTCAAACGCGCACAGACATTCCTACGCCGTCGCCCCGAACTCACAGCGAATATGCACATGCCCGACCAGCCCAGTGCCGCAGGTCGGTATATGCTATCGATCTTTAACGAGCAAAAATTGCGCCGCGTTCTTGCGCGGATGTTGGACGAAAGCGAATTCTTTAGTCCCCACGGCATCCGATCGCTTTCCCGCTACCATTGCGAACATCCATTTGTGTTCTATCACAACGGTCAAGAATTTCGCGTAGACTACCTGCCGGGCGATTCAAACACAGGTATGTTTGGCGGTAACTCCAATTGGCGCGGCCCCATATGGATGCCCGTGAATTTATTGCTCTTTTCGGCACTCCTACGCCTCTATTCTTTTTACGGTGACTCGTTTAAGATCGAATGCCCGACTGGCTCAGGTCAGTACATGACCCTGTACGAAGTCGCTCAGGAACTAGGCGAACGACTGACGAGCATTTTCCTGCGCGATAAAAATGGTCATCGTCCCACCTATGGCGCATCGGAAAAGTTCCAAAACGACCCCCACTGGAAGGATTTAATCCTGTTCTATGAATACTTCCACGGTGACAATGGCGCAGGGATTGGAGCCAGTCACCAGACAGGCTGGACGGGCTGTGTCGCTCGCATCATTCAGGCAATGAGTGATGTCACCCAAGAGATCGCCTCTGGCGCAAATGCAGAAATGGAAGCGATCAAGAAAACAGTAGGGAAATAATTATCGTAGGGGCAATCCCCCCGTGGTTGCCCCCTTCTATCCCTACCAGTCGGTCTCTTTTTCCAATGCCATGCACTTATGAATAGACCTCTTTATCCATCACTGTATCAAATCAACACCCGCGTTTGGCTCAAGCGACTGTCTCGCCAAATCGGTCGTCCCGCCACCCTAGACGACATTCCCGATGCCGAACTCGACGAACTGGCGAATTTGGGATTTGATTGGATTTACTTCCTCAGTGTATGGCAAATTGGAGAAGTAGGCCGCAAAATCTCTCGCGCTAACCCCCAATGGTTAGCAGAATATCGCGAACTTTTACCAGACTTGCAAGAAGAGGACATCTGTGGGTCTGGGTTTGCGATTACCAGCTACAGGCTCAATCCTAGTTTGGGAGAACCAGAGGCATTAGCTCGACTGCGCGATCGCCTGCATCAAAGGGGACTCAAATTGATGTTAGATTTCGTTCCCAACCACACCGCCCCCGATCATCCTTGGGTGCAGGAGCATCCAGAATATTACGTCCTCGGTACGAAAGCCCTGCTAGCGGAGCAGCCGCAAAACTACGTCAAGGTAGACTTACCCAAATGTTCGACAATTTTGGCTTACGGTCGCGATCCCTACTTTGACGGTTGGCCCGATACGCTGCAGCTCAATTACGGCGATCTAGGTTTACAGACAGCACTAATTGAGGAATTGTTAAAAATCTCGCAATGGTGTGATGGTTTGCGCTGCGATATGGCAATGCTGGTGTTACCAGAAATCTTTCAACGAACTTGGGGAATTGCGATCGCACCCTTTTGGCAGAAAGCCACCCAGCAGGTGAAGGCACAGCATCCCAACTTTATCTTTATGGCAGAAGTGTACTGGGATTTGGAGTGGACGCTGCAACAGCAAGGATTTGACTACACCTATGACAAACGCCTGTACGATCGCTTGCGAGAGCAACACGCGCATCCCGTCAGGGAACATTTCTGGGCTGCCCCCGATTATCAGCAAAAATCCGCCCGTTTTTTAGAAAATCACGATGAACCCCGCGTTGCTGCCACTTTCCCTCTAGGTATCCATCAGGCGGCGGCGATATTAACCTACTTCTGCCCCGGCTTGCGCTTCTTCCATCAGGGACAGTTGCAAGGATGGCAACAGAAAATTTCCGTCCACCTCTGTCGAGCCCCAGAACAAGCGATCGATCTAAGTTTGCAAGCCTTTTACAGTCGGCTCCTTGAGGTTCTTCATCTGAGCGTATTTCGCCAAGGAGATTGGCAATTGCTGGAATGCAAGCCAGCTTGGGAGGGTAATTGGACGTGGGACTGCTTTATTGCCTTTGCTTGGCAAGACAAAGATAGGAAACGCGCGATCGCAGTAGTTAACTACGCGCCCCACCAGAGCCAATGTTACGTGGTACTCCCTTGGTCGAACCTTGGCGATCGGATCTATCAACGCAAAGATTTAATTGGCTCTGAAACCAGCGATCGCGGAAGTATAGATTCCTCCGACCTCTATCTCGATCTACCCGCATGGGGATACCATGTATTTGAGTTGTACTAGTGAAGATAATTTTCCATTGTCTTTTCCTATCCATATTGTCTTTTCCTAGCGCGATCGCTACCACCCCTTTTGCCCCCAAATTCCACTTCTCGTCTAGACAAGCCATGCCACATGCCTTATAAACCGTAATCTTTTACCCACGATTTAAAGCTAAATTAGCCCTTTCAAGAATCGCTTGAGTTTGATATTCCCAAGAAAATTTCTCTTTTGCCGCCTGTAACGAAGCATTTTTGGCAACAGCTAAACGTTCAGGGTTGCTCAATAACTTGTTGAGCGCGTTAGCAAGATCCTCTGGAATGGGAGAAATCAAGTATCCAATTCTAGGATATTGAGACATGATTTCTTTTTGTCCATCTGTATCTGTCGCAACGATAGCTAGCCCAGCCTGTAGGTATTGAAACAGTTTGTTCGTTATCGTAAATTGTCTGCTTAAACAGAAGGGTATTTCTAACGCCAAGCCGATATCATGCTCGGCAATCCTTGAGAGGAGTTCAGCATTGGGAACTGTGGCATGAATAAATATGCGATCGCACCAGGCTTTTGGGATAAGTGCTTCCAACCATTTCCTTGCACTGTCTGAATAGTTGCCCCGTAAATGGATTTCTACTGGCAGATCGAGGAAATTCAAAGCTTGAAAGAGAATTTCTAAACCACGTCCTGGCCCAATTGTTTGGGAAAACCAATGTAGAGAAGGAATTGCTAAGTTTTTTCGATCTTTGATGAGGCGATCGAGATGATTTCGCTCTGCCCAAGGGAAACTATTGTAGATTGCCGTTGGTTTAGGAGCTTGATACGCAGATGCCATCGCCTCAGCCATAGCATAGGATGTGGTGAGGCAATAGGGACAGGTTTGGATCAGACGTTTCTCTAACTCTTTTAGCTTTGCGATCGGACGGTTAATGCGGGCTTCAGGCAGTAAATCTTCTGAAAACCAATCTTCATAATCAACTCCTACTAGAAAACCCTCGTCTAAAAGCTGACTTCCGATCCACAATCCCGCTTCTGAATGAACGATGGTTAGATCGGCTTTGGCTTGTCTCGCAACCTTAAGCATAGCTAAGACCCCATACCCTAACAAGTTGGGAGAGAAGATACCCAAATAGCGGTAGGTTACCTTCGCAAATCGGCTTTGGATGCGGGTCTTGAGGTTCGTAAAACGATAGGTAGGTTGGAAATCGATGATGGGACTAAAGTGGAAGGACTTATTAATTAGGATGTTTCGGTCGCGCTCAATGAGTTTGGGATCAAACCAAAAGCCTCGCACAGTGACATTGTACCCAGCGTTAGCTAGGGTCTCAGCTTCCTTTTGGGGACGGGGAGCGTTACAAAGATGTCCAGAAATGAGAATCAGGATATTTACCATTACAGTCATTTAAATCATATATGGGCGATGGATAACTTTTGGTAGAACCAACAAAGAACATCAAAACAGAACCCTGTCCAACATTTAGCCAGTATGCATTTGGATGGTAGTTTGAATCTAAAATATGGGTGATTCCAAAGATATGGCTAAATCCAACGGCAAGAGCGAGCAGCCCTCGTAGACCTTCAAGGTTTTGATTGACTTGGACTCGACTAGAAACTTCTAATTGGGGCTGAAACTGTTTCATGGGATCTAGGGATAATCTAGGACATTCATGTTTTTAGGAACTTCCCTTGACTGTAAAGAGGTCTGTTCGCTTTCGACTTTCTCTAAAATCTTGATATAGCGATCGGCACAGTTTTCCAAGGTAAGATTTTCTAGAATGTAATTTCGAGGTGTAAATTGTTGGTGTTTGAGTTGATAAAGGAAGTTATCTAATTGAGTCGAAAATTCTTGGATATCTTTGAATTTAAGACCGCAGGTATCATCCCAATAGGGAACGGAGCTAACTGGGGCAAACTTGACCTTGTGGGGAAAATAGGATGGATCTTGCCAAAAACCGCCTCGCTCCCAAGCTAGAATCGGGACTCCACAGGAAAGGGCTTGTTGGTATGCAATGCCTTGAGTTTCATGTTCGCAAAGAAAGATCATTGCTTTGCTGTGTTGTAAAAGTTTGTGAAACTCTTCCTCGCGATAAAAACCATAGCGAATCTCTGTAACTGTGAGATTGCGAAGCGCAAGTTGCGATCGGATTGGGGTTAGAAGTTCCCGATCGTATCTTCCATATTCCCACCTAACTTTGTCATAGAGCAAAATATCAATATTTTTTCTTTCAGGTGGTGTCGGCAACCATATTTCCGTGTCGATTCCAACTGGCCACACCAGAACGCGATCGCCATAATTAGACTCCCACATTTTTCGCATCCATTCACCAGGCACTAAGACTTTTTGAACTGGGAGGCGATCGAAAAGTAGAGCGTCGTCAATGGGATGCGAAAAGACTGAAGCACCAAATAGAATCGGGTTTTGCCATCTTCGTTTGTCTAAAACATGGGGCTTACCAATGATGCAAGCAATTTCATCGGGATGTTTTTGGATATAGCTATAGTCATTGATTCGGTGGGGGACTCCCAATTTCTTAAGACCCGCACAGAGATTTAGAAAGACACGAGTTTGTCCACCTTGTCTGGGCTTACCACGAACAATGCGACGGATGATGCGGCGAGGATAGCGATCTCCAATAAACCAGCGATCGGGGTCGGGTTCTTCGTAAAAAATATTCAGGGGATTCATGTAGCAATTTACTTTACTTCTGCAGTATTTTTTTAGCAATTTTTAAAGTATTACGCCTGAATCGTAATATTCTCTCAGTGTTTCTAAAACCTAAATGCTGATAAAATTTCCCGAGTATTCCTAGATCGTATGGTTGAAACTCAGGATCTAATTGATAAATCCACTCAACAACTTCACAGGCCTCATCCAGATGCGTGTAAGCAATCCAATGAGCTAATGGCCAAAGAACTCTGCAAGCAGCTTTTCTACGACGTTGGGTGAGTTCTCCACGTTGCTCTAAATTATGCAAAATATATTTATAAATTCCTAAATGCTGCCAGTTTGTTACTATAGCTTTAATTCCCCGATAGTTCGCTTGCATTTGCCGTTCATGTCTAATCCAATAACCAGCGCATCCAGAAGCGTGAGCTAATTTAGGATTTAGTAAACCCACTTCCAGTAAGAACATACGATCTTCGCGATAGGCGAAATCGGGACGACGGGGCACTTTTTCGACCAAATCTCGCTCAAATAGCATTCCCAAAAAATGGCTGCCATATCCTTCACCCAATTGAACTGCTAAGAAGTCATCCCAAAAAGCTGGTTCGGAATGTTCAATGATTTCTCCAGTGGCATAGTTCATTGCATCGACACGGGAATATACTAGATTTGCTCCAGTTGCAACCGCCGTCTCAAACTGTTTGTCAATTGCACCCAAACAGAGTATATCGTCTGAATCAAGAAACCGAATATATTTTCCTTTA
This sequence comes from Tumidithrix elongata BACA0141, assembly GCF_036349135.1. Classification (NCBI taxonomy): domain Bacteria; kingdom Bacillati; phylum Cyanobacteriota; class Cyanophyceae; order Pseudanabaenales; family Pseudanabaenaceae; genus Tumidithrix; species Tumidithrix elongata. The sequence goes on along the minus strand of NZ_JAZBJZ010000001.1, from coordinate 71,556 downwards.
GCTACAGAAAAGCCTCGATTGATTGCCCAAGTCTGACCTTGATTGGGTTGATAGATTGGCACAACATCTTTTTGGATCTGCAACCATTCCCAAGTGCCATCATTACTACCATCATCTACCACGATTATTTCTGTCCGAAATTTTGTACTACGACAGGATTCGATCGCTTTGGGAAGACACCAAAGGCGGTTGTAGGTAGGAATTATTACCGAAACATCCACATCCATAACTATTCTTTCCCAAGAAGGCGTTTAGCAATTTGCCGAAGTTCTAGATACCATTGTATGGGTGCGTACCTCAAAAGGGTTTCTGCTAGTTGTAGTTTTGTAGATTCCTTATAGTAAGCTGTAGTTGCAGCAGACTCCGACGCAATTAAGCGATGAATAACTTCAGAGAGTTCTGGAACTAAAGGATGATCGACAGAAACATAATCTGTAACATTGAAGCGATACCAAGGAGCAATATTGTCAGTATCGCGTAATTTCTCCCTTATGCGATCAGCTATAACAAAGTGTTTTTGGGCAAACAAGTTGTTCCAGTAATCTCGGGTACGAAGATTGATATGACCATGTCCACCCTGTTCGGGAACTGCCGCAGAAAACACTACGATCGGAGCAAGTTGGGTCAGCCAATTTACTAAATTAGGCGAAGTTCCTGGCTGTAAGTGTTCTGCTACCTCTACAGAAATCGCTAGATCAAAATATTTTCCAGTAAGAAGTTTTAGAATAGCCGAAGGATCGTTGAGATTTAAAGAATAGAACTCTACCGATAAATTCGAAAAATCTGGTTGAGAATGACCATCAATTGCTGTAACTTGTACCCCTAGTTTTGCAAGTTCTCTGCTAAGATGCCCAGGGCCGCAACCAAGTTCCACCAATGTTTTGGGGCTATAGATTTTCATGATTGCCAAAGCAAAAGTTTGGTAATCTGTTTTGAAAATTCCGCTTTGGAAGTAGTCTGACGTATAAGTAATAGCATCAGTCATAAATAATGCATCTCCATTTACAAACGGTCAGAAACTGAGACGGCTCTATTGCCAAACAACTTATGGTAGAAAGGACGAAGTATATCTTTGAAAACACGCTTAGTCAATAAAGGGAAAGAGATCGATAGAGTCGAAAAAGCATCTGCTAACCAAATTGGCCAGTTCTGACCAGATGTTAATGCTAGTCGTAACTCTTCACGTTTGTAGGGATAAATTGTCGTGTGGTGTCCAAGAAAATGAACTAAAACTGGACTTATTTCAGTAAAAGGATACCATGCTTGATGCATTGAATGAGGCACTGGTGGATTACTTAACTTCGATTCACCCCGTAATACGTCAACTAATAGTCTTCCAGGACAGGCTTGAGGATCGCCCATAATCGATCCATCATCAGGAATTGGGGTTTGACAGTGAGAAGCCATGGCGATCGCCATGAGTAACTCATCATTTGGTCGATTTCGTAACCTTACTAAGCCAATCTCATCATATCGCGGCTCCAGTTCACGAGCAGTTGCATAGACTTTACAGCTTTCCTCACCTTTCTCCAAATAATAGACTCCTCCATTAAACTTAGGGAGCGATATCAATCCAAAGCTAGCACACACTGCTTTGACATCGCCAAACCATTCACCTTGAGAGATGGTTCCACCTACAACGGATACAGCATGACCGGCAAAGCGCTCGAAGACAAATTCTAAGGAGCCAACACACAGACAATCGGCATCCACAAAAAGAGTGCGATCTGCTGGGGCAAGTTTATCTAAATGCAACTTGGGAGAGAAACCCTGTCCATACTGTCCTGGTTGCAATTCAATAATTTGAATATCTGGCAAATCAGGAGGAATTAATTCTTTCTGGTCAGTAGCGATCGCAAATTTAATAGAACTATCTTTATGCCACCATTTGAAAGAGCGTGCAAGGTTTACTGCCATTTGGATATAAATCGGTTTACCAGTGGCTATGGTTAAAACAGATCTGTAAGAATTTTTAATCATTCTTTTCTCGCTTTATTCCGAGTTTCAGAGCTAGTGTATCTCGCCAAAAGAGATGACGTACCAAGCCAGTATAGTGCCTAGCAATCCATGGTTTTGATTCATATGTGATTGCCAATGTCTGATTATCATTTGCACCACAAAAAATCTCATCAATAGACCAACAGGGAAGTCCGACTTGAAAAACGGCTTCTGCCAATATTGCCTGTTCAGTAAAGTGATCGGAGAAATTGCTCGCTTTTTTTAGGAGATTATCTAGATCTAGTTTGTTTAAAAGATCGCCATTCAAATAAACAATCCCTGTATTGATATATGGATACTGATTGAGATGAGGTAAGGTGTCTACAAAAGAACCATAGGCAGATTGATAATCACTACTTGTCTTCAGAACAAGATCGGACTCTAGTTGAAGTAAATCTTGTAAACAAGGAAGTTGTGAAAACCAAAGAATATCAGTGTCACACCACAAGGTTGGTTCATTTCGACCATGGTGGAGAATTACAGCTAACTTCCTCCCAACTGGGTTGCTTCGAGCAAATTCAAGCAGGATTTTAGAGTCTAAGCCCGATGTGGGGAGAAAACATGTTTCCCATGAAGAAATTTTCTTTTCTCCTTTCCACCAAAGCAACATTCTTTCGATCTCATTAACCTTTACAGTGCCATCCGAATATATCTGCAGCTTAGGAATTACAGTCCAAGATTGATGAAGAGATTGGAGGCTCTGCTGAAGTAAATCAAGATGTTTATATCCACACATAGAGAGAAATAAAATTGGAGCTTTAGGGCGAAATCTAAAGTAAGGGGGTGGAAATAATTTAACTAAAAATCTGTATATTCCGCCAGATCGGAATGCGAAGGAGTTTTTTACTTTTTTCATATTTTTTCCTAACTCTAAAATACTAATCAGATCAGGTAATGTATACTTCTTGATTTTTGGTGGAATCTTAGTATCAAGAAAATATTTAAGGATTTGCTATGAATTAAAATACCAATGATTTCGACTCTGCTCACCTAGCGTTAGCTGAGTGGAGTCAAGTTTCTTCACAAGTCTCTTAACTTTTCTTAAATTGCTTAGTAACTGATACGATCCGAAAACTTAAGTCATAAGCAGCGCGGTTCCAAAATTGATGAATGGAAAGAGAAAGTAATACCTTTATTAACTTATAAAGCATCGAGATTTTTTGAAGAATTGAGGGTGCTAATGTGTGACCCATGCTAGATAAATATTTATCGGCTTTTCCAGCTAGGGATGCTGTCATATGCCACTGGCGAGGAGTACCTTCCAAATAACCAGTGTGAATAACTGTTGCACTATCTTTTGGATCAAATACTGCACATATTTTTTTTTGTGAAATACACCAATTAGAAAGAAACGTTTCAAACCCAGTAAATTTGTCTTTAGGTAATTGCTGTAAAGCCTCAAACCCTAACCGAACTAATTTTGTTCTGCATATACAAGGGTTAGCTGAAAATCCGTAAATAGATTCAAAAATTTCTGGGGTAACTGGATTTCTTTTCTCTTCTTGAGTCAGTGGAGCAGTTTTACTAAAACGAATTTGTAACCAATCAAGATTTTTTTGTAATAAGTTTAACAAATGCTCTAACTCAATTGGCTGGGTGAATTGCCAGTCATCTTCTAACCAAAAGAAGAACTCAGTGTCAACTAAAGCTAAGGCATTTATAATGCTCTGAACGTAGCCTCTACGTATATAGCTATGGACTATCAAATCTGGTTTTACGAAATCAAAATCCTGATGTCTATAACTTCCATCTAAGGCTAAAATTCGCCTATGGAACTGATATTTTAAGGCATTATCAAATGAAGCGATGGTAGCTGGTAAAAGATGCTCTCTTCCTTCACAAGAAAATATGACGACAGTAATCTCAGAATCGATGCTTTTATTCATAGACTTATTGAACAAATTGATTAAGTTATTTAGATTATGGACATCTCAACATCATATTTTAGATTTATAATTCCTCTAACTGTAGAGGGATATTTAAATATCGTTGAATTTTGATTTATTGATTCCTCTATCAAAACATCTAGGATTTGATATCTGTCAATCCATCCAGATGTTGTTTGGATAGCGAAGCCTAATTTATAGTTGCCAGGTATAAGATTTAAATCTCTAACTTTGCCAAAGTAATTTATGGTTTGATTAGCATAAAGTGGAATTTTTGTTTGCTGCTTATTGCCGATGTCAATTAGTGCTAATCTAACTCCTGTTATTGTGTAAAGTAGAATGACGGCTGACAAAATATAGGAGTCTTCTTTGTGCGATCTGATTTTTAGAGAGAACTCCAATTCATTGGAAAAGATTTTATATGTGAAAGACTCCAGCAGTAAGCTACTTGTCAGTGGAATATTTGCAATATGATTAATGCCTGAATTTAAATTTAGTTGACTGTACAAATCAACAGCAGTGTAAACATCTTCTTGTAGTTTAATTATTCCTTTTTCTAATAATAATCCTCTTGTGCATAAGGTTTTAATGGCTTCAATATTATGGCTCACAAACAAAACTGTTCTTCCTTCCTTTCCCACATCCTCCATTTTTCCCAAACATTTTTTCTGAAACTGCGCATCTCCAACTGCTAAAACTTCATCTACAATTAAAATCTCTGGTTCTAAATGTGCTGCTACAGCAAATGCTAATCGTACGTACATACCTGACGAATAGCGCTTCACAGGTGTATCTAGAAACTTCTCTACTTCGGCGAATGCTACTATCTCATCAAACTTACGCCCAATCTCTGCTCTACTCATCCCCAAAATTGCGCCATTGAGGTAGATATTCTCTCGCCCAGTTAACTCAGGATGAAAACCTGTACCTACTTCTAATAAACTGGCAACCCTTCCTTTAATTGCAATTCGTCCTCTTGTTGGTTCTGTGATACGGCTAAGGATTTTTAGTAGAGTGGATTTGCCTGCGCCATTACGTCCGATAATGCCAATTCTGTCGCCTCGCTTTACCTCAAAGGAAACATCTTGTAATGCCCAAAACTCTTCATGACATGGATCGGGGACTTGCTGTTTAGAAGGTCGTAATCTTTGCCCTAAGGACTTTATCCCATTTGTAAGTACATCTCGCAGCGCTACATAGCGTTCTTGGGGCTGATGACCAATGATGTATTTTTTGCTGAGATTCTCGACTTGAATAATCGTTTCAGACATCTAGTGCAATCCCGTTTTTAACCATGGCAGTTTTGGCAATGCCTTTAGTGGGCAGATTTTGCCTGATTATTCCCTGCTTTTGCCGATAATTTATAGCACGGATAGATTAAATTCGATCGCTTATTCGCGGTTGTTCGCGACTGTTCGGGAATAAGCGATCGCGAAAATTTGCCGACAAGTTTGGCATAATGAAACCTAGTTATCCTAAGAATTCCAATTATGCCTGCTACAACCACACCTAATCCTGCTCCCAGATTAGCCTCTCGCCTTGTGAATGGGGTGTTGGCAATTAAACCTCTAGCAAAGCTCGCCAAGCATCAAGCCCGCAAAATGATGATTGAACGCGCTGAGTCGATGGGTGTAGCTTGGAGAAATATTGTGGCAACACTGCGATCGCAAGATTTGGAAAGCGACTTGGCACAGGTAGAAAATCCGAACCTGAAATATCCTGAATATTATCTACGTCCTTTTCATGCCTACGATCGGGGGAATTTGGGCTGGGAAGCGGCAACTGAAGTCGAAGTGGCTGCCTATGCCGTGCATTCGCGGATTTGGAAAAAGGACGATCCGAAGGGTGATGCTCAACTGCGCCAGAGTTATCATGATATTCTTACTACCCAAATTTCAACTTCCCCCAAGGATATTCTCGATGTGGGTTGTAGCGTGGGCATGAGTACCTTTGCCCTGCAAGCCACCTACCCACAGGCAAAAATTACGGGCTTAGATCTGTCCCCCAATTTTCTCGCGATCGCCAACTACAACACCCGTCAGCGTCATCCTGACTATGCGATCGACTGGGTACATGCGGCGGCTGAGTCCACAGGGTTTGCGGATGCGTCCTTCGATCTGGTGTCAATTTTTTTGGTTTACCACGAATTGCCCCAAACTGCGGCGATCGAGATTATCAAAGAAGCCAAACGCATTCTTCGTCCACAGGGACATTTGGCGATTATGGACATGAATCCTCAGTCAGAAATCTATGCCAAGATGCCACCCTATATCCTCACGCTCCTCAAAAGCACGGAGCCCTATTTGGATGAATATTTTGCCCTAGATCTTCAGCAAGCAATTGAAACGGCAGGCTTTAAGCATCAAACCCTTACCTCTAATAGCCCGCGTCACCGCACATTAATCGCGCAAGTTTAAACAAACGCGAAAAACTGCAATCGCTTATCCGCCAACAGCGATATACACGACCCTCTCTGTACGGGCTAGCGCAATCTCGCCTGTAAATACCAAACTGCCCTGCGTATTCGGTACTTCTAGGGGAATTAACGCCAGAGGTACTTGAACTGTCCGCGCCTGCATATCCCCCTCTTGGGCGATCAAGAAGGTCACTGTTTCTAGCTCCGAGTCTGGGTTGATAGATGCGATCGCGGCAAGATAATCATTTTTCGCCAGAAATTGAAAGGACTGCGAGCCAATACTGCCACGGGGCGAGAGTCTGAGTGCATCAGCCCGAATGCGTTTGGCAAAGCCTTGAGCCGTGACTAAAATTAGTTCGGTATCAGGAGCAGTCTCTAAATCTAAGGCAACGGTTCCGACCAAAGACTCTGTGCTACGCAGCCGCATTGCCAAATTACCCATCGCCGATCGCCCTAAGGTGGGAATCTGCTCCTCATTGGCATGCATTCTGAGAATGCGCCCCGCCGAGGTAGCGATCGCGATTTGTCGGTCAAATCCTACAACCTCTGCCCAACACAGGCGATCGTCGTCTTTTAGCTTGGCAGCTACTAACCCTCTGGTATTCATGCCTGCAAATTCAGAGAGGGGCGATCGCTTGATTTTTGCCTGAGCGGTCAGCAGTACCAAACTCGCTGTGGTTTCAGGATTTTTGTCCCAGACCAGATGAGAAACGATCTGATCGGTGGCGTCGGGAAGCAGCGTAATGAGAGGCGTACCGCGACCTTTGCTGCCTTGCGGTTTGGGGATATTCGCGATGGAGACAGGGACGGCTTTACCACTGCTGGTGAGCACGATCAATTCACAATCGGTACGCGTTGGATAAATTACCGTGGTGACATCATCGGGAAATGCTGTGTCAGGATTCGCACGGGTATTGGCATCGAAACGCTTGATATAGCCTTTATGGGTGAGTTGTAAGGTCACATCCTCAACTGGGGCTTGGATATTTAGAAAACCCGATGGCAAAATCGAACCATTGGTTTCCTGTAGCAGAGATGCTTGAGATAGGTCTTTTGACTCTTTCTTGGTAGCTTTCTTTACCTCTTGCCCATTTAAATCCTTGTTTGTAGCTTTCTCTGTTCTCGATCCGTTCGTATTTCGGCTACCCCTTGCTTTAGGATTTGGCTCAACTTCTGCCTCGTCAAGGAGTTCAGCCTCAGCATTAAGGGTTATTACAGGACTAGGATGCACGCCACTTGCTGGAATCGCATCGACTGAAGCTATGCGCGTGCGGCGATCGTCGCCATGCTTTTTCTTGAGATTTCGTAGGTCTTTTTTGAGCGCTTTGAGCAATTCGCGGCGATCGCCGAGCAGTCCCTCTAGTCGCCTAATTTGCTGTTGCAATTCCTGCATTTCTGCCTGCAAGCTTTGTCGCTCCATGCCTGTTAGGCGGCGCAGAGGCATGGCTAAAATCGCTTCGGTTTGGGTTTCTGACAGGCTAAACTGTGTTTGCAATTCCAACTTGGCAGCCGCACTATCGGCAGCAAAACGCAGTACGGTAATCAATCGGTCTAGATCCTCTAGAACCAAGCGCAACCCATCGACGAGGTGCAAACGTTGTTGGGCTTTATCTAGCTCGTGGCGATATTGACGGGTAAGGGTTTCCTCGCGAAAGCTAATAAACTCTTGCAGTAGCTCGCGCAAATTCATCTGCTTGGGCAATGAGCCGCGCAGAGCTAACATAATTGCGCCAAAATTTACCTGTAGGGTGGTTTGTCGGTACAGTTGATCGAGCAAGACATCGGGATTGGTTTCTTTTTTTAGCTCGATCACCACCCGCATGCCCGTGCGATCGCTTTCGTCGCGAATATCGGCAATGCCGTCCATTTTATTCGCGTTCACCAACTCGGCCACCTTTTCGATCCAGGCAGCTTTGTTAACCTGAAACGGTAGCTCGGAGATAATAATTACTTGTCGTTGCTTCTTGCGCCCCGTCCCACTGCCCTCTTCGACCCTTGCCACGCCTCGGATCGTAATGCTGCCTTTGCCCGTCGTGTATGCTTCTCGGATTCCCGCGCGATCGAGAATAATGCCACCCGTGGGAAAGTCTGGTGCAGGGATCAGCTTAAATAACTCATCATCGGGCAAGTCGGGGCGATCGATTAAGGCAATCAACCCATCCACCACCTCTCTGAGATTGTGAGGAGGAATATTGGTTGCCATCCCCACGGCTATCCCCGATGCCCCATTTAATAACAGTAGGGGCAACTGTGCGGGTAGGACGACCGGTTCCTGTTGAGAACTGTCAAAGTTGTCCGTAAAGTCAATGACAGCCTCGTTAATATTTTCTAGCAAGGCCTCGTTGCCGATGGGTGCAAGTCTGCACTCGGTATACCGCATGGCAGCAGGCGGATCGTTATCGACAGAGCCAAAATTGCCATGCCCTGCCAACAGGGGGTAGCGACTAGAAAAGTCCTGTACCAAGCGTACCAAGGCATCGTAAACCGACTGATCGCCGTGGGGGTGATATTTACCCAACACATCTCCCACAACTCTGGCACATTTGCGATAGGGGCGATCGGGTACGAGCCCTAGCTCATGCATGGCATAGAGAATGCGACGATGCACGGGTTTTAGCCCATCGCGTACATCAGGCAAAGCCCGTCCCACAATTACACTCATTGCATACTCAAGGTATGACTGCTGCATTTCTGTATGCAGGGCAGTGGGAATGATCTGTCCTTGATTGGGGTTAGGAGTCAAAAAATTTAACTGTTCGGGTTGCCTGGCCATATAATCGCTGCTTTACTAGCGTCTTGGGTTAACTGCTAATTTGTTATGATGAAACAAATTTTTGGGGATGCCTATCTATAAATAAAGGTTGCGTAAATAAAATTAGGATGGTGAAGAATCCCCCAATCCTCCTAGACATCCTTATCTAGTTTCTCGGAATTAAAAAAATAGATATGCTTGCCCTGTCAAAATAAAAATACTCTGCTACTATGCTTTGTCAAGTCTAAGCATTCTGCAAAATGTCAAACCAAAGCGTAAAGGGCATTATATTTGCAAAGTAAAATCAACATAAAATCAAATTCAAATTAATAAATAGGGTTTAGGTTAGTTATTGTGGCACAACGTACGGCTCGACAATGGATTATCAACGGCGTATTGATTATCGTCACACTTTCGTTTATGGGTATTTCGATCGCGCCGTTACTTGGAGGCATCCTAACACCTGCACCCTCCCAGCAGGCAAAAAATGACACCCAAGCTACGACAGAGCAAGAAAAAATTAAAATTCAGATCGAGGGGTTTGAGGCAGTCCTAAAGCGCGAACCCAAAAACCAAACTGCCTTGGTGGGCTTAATCAACCTGCGCAATCAGTTAGGCGATGTCAAGGGTACTATTGAGCCACTAAAGACTCTAGCCGATGCCTTTCCTGATGAGCCAGAATATCGGTTGGTTTTGGCAAGAACCTATATTAATTTGAGCGATCGCATTTCTGCGGCCGCCGAATATCGTAAAATCTTGACCACAAAGCCTGGTAACTTAATTGCCCTCGATAGCTTAATTGCTATGGAAGTGCAGGACAATCGGCCTGAAGCTGCCATTGGTTTAATCCAAGACACCTTAAAAACCGCTGACACCGCCAACAAAATTCAGCCCAATACGATCGATAAGCCCTACGTGCAGTGGATGCTAGGGGAGGTCTATCGTCGTCAAAATCGGTTTGCCGAAGCGATCGCAGCCTTCGATCAACTTATTAAAGAAGACAGCAAAAACTTTCGCCCCGTCGTCAGTAAAGCCCAAGTCAAACGCGCTCAAGGTAAAGAAGATGAGGCAAAAGCCCTATTTGCCAAAGCGGCTGATTTAGCGCCTGCTCAGTACAAAGATGAAGTCAATCGCATTGCTGGTGCGCAAACACAGTTGCAACCCTTTACGAATGATTCTAAAGATTCTAAAGATCCGAAGCAGTCACCCACAACTACGCCAAATAGCGCGACGGACAATCCTCAAAAGAGATAATTGCTAGATAGTCAAAATCTCGGTTAAAGGTAGCGCACAACTTCCATTCATTACTGGAAATCAAGTATCGGTGCGCTAGCCTTGTTCCTCACTAAGGAGGGAGAGCGTCTTTTGATTCCAATAAGTTGGGGTCTGGAATTAGACCTCGAAATTGAAGCCCTTCTCTTTTAACTGGCGATAGGTAGCTTCATCAAATTCATACAGTTGCGCGGCACGATGGGTGACATTTTTTTCTGTCTCATTTAAACCAATCAGTAACCCCATACTGAGAATCTTTTTGCGAAAATTGCGCTTATCTAACGTCTCTCCCAACACAGTTTCATAGAGTCGTTGCAGTTGCGAGAGCGTAAATTTCTTCGGTAAGAGTTCAAAGCCGATCGGTTCGTAGCGCAGTTTCCCCTTTAGCCGAGCCAACCCTACAGATAGAATTCTCTCATGATCGAAGGCTAAAGTAGGTATTTCAGTTATAGAGAACCATGCGGCGTCCTTCGCATCTGTGGTTGCTTGAATATGATATTCACTCAAATTGACTAGGGCATAGTAAGCCACGGTCACGACGCGATCGCGTGGGTCGCGATCGAGATTCCCAAAGGTATAAAGCTGCTCTAGAAAGACTTCTCTGATTCCCGTTTCTTCCCTGAGTTCCCTCATTGCCGCCTCTTCTAGGGTCTCATCCATTCGCACAAATCCGCCGGGCAAAGCCCATTGCCCTTGAAAGGGAGGAATCGCTCGCTGGATCAGCATGACTTTTAAATCCTGAGCGTCTAAGCCAAACACCACACAATCGACGGTTAGTGCGGGTCTAGGAAATTTATAGCTATAGGACATAGATGGGGTAATTCTCAAACTTTCTGCTTGTGGGTCCTTAGGGAATCACCCTAACGGGCATTCCAACTTCCACCAATTCAAATAGTGCCACAATATCGCGATTGCGCATTCTGACACAACCATGGGAAACCGCTTGCCCGATCAGCGATTCATTGGGGGTTCCGTGGAAACCTATGGTATCTTTTCCATCTGTCCAAAAGCCAATCCATCGCAAACCGAGGGGATTATCTTCCGCAGGAGGGATAACGTCGCCCGTCCAAGGGCTCTGCCAAGCGGGATTGCGGATCATTCTAAGGATTTTGAATTCTCCTGTAGGCGTCTCCCATCCACCCTTGCCCACGGCAACTGGAAATTGCTTGAGAATGCGATCATCTTGATAGGCATAAACTTGACGCTCGCTAATACTTAAAACTAAATGTGTGGCGCGATTGTCATTCAGTTCTTGAAGTAACAGATTAGAGGATAGAGAGGGAAGCTCTGGCTTCATCAAATCGGCAAGATCGTTCTTCAGCATATCGGTAGCAGATCCCGACTGTGAAATTAGCGACGATCGCGCTTTCTCACCTTGAGCTGTTTCTGGATTTTTAGCGATCGCGACCTGTTCAAACAAACAAATCAAACATACAATCCCCAAGCCAAGCTGTAATTTCCGACTTAATTTGCTTGCCATTCTATTCATCTCCTCAATTGATACCAATTTCTCTTAAATTTGCGACAGATCGGGATTTAGGTTCCGCGCTGAGCGCGGTCTTTTCAAAAAGATGCGTTGCATCATTTTTTGAAAGTGGTATGAGATAACTAAACCAAAGACTTCTGTCCATCTCATCACTCAAATTCTGAACGTAGAGAATTTAATTAAACCAACTTGGCATTAATAGAACGGGTGGATCGTTGCTAGACAGTCCAGCAGAATTTGGTTGAAAGAATCTCTGGACTAAAGAATCTAGATTTTTTGACAGGGGAGAAGCTAAATTTAAAGACAAATCCGCTTTATTCAACAATTGATCCAAAAGACGTTCTACAGAATTTGGGCTGCGCTCAATCGGCAACTCTTTGATATCGGGTAGATTAAATTTAGCTCGGGCGAGTTTGCGGAGATCGGCGATCGCATCGTCAAGCGTACCGATTTCATCGACCAACTTATTCTCTTTAGCTTGGCGACCTGTATAGATGCGACCATCGGCGAGTTTGCGTACCGTCTCTAGATCCATATTGCGTCCTTTAGACACATCGGTAATGAACTCTTGATAGGTGTTTTGCAGTAAATCTTGCAGCAACTGACGCTCAGGCTCACCTAGCTGACGAAAGGAGGAAAAAATATCTTTATAGGGCCCTGTTTTAATTGTTTGTGGTTCGATACCGACGCGATTGAGCAACTCGCGCACGTTAAACCCATTGAGAATTACGCCGATACTGCCCGTTAGCGTACCTGCATTGGCGTAGATTTTTGTCGCGGCACTGGCAATGTAGTAACCACCGCTAGTACCTTGATCGAGCATACTCACAACCACAGGCTTGATCTGTTGTAATTGCTTAACAGCTTCGTAGACTTCTTTACTCGCGCCCACAGTTCCGCCAGGACTATTAATCGATAACAGGACTCCTTTTACAGAGTCTATCTTTTTCAGATCGAGTAAGCGATTGCGTACTGCCATAGCTCCAGACGAAGAAGCCCTCACGCCTGTAATCACACCATCTAATGAGACCAGTTCTAAGCGATCGCTAGATCGATCCAAGGCTTGACGCAGGTTAAATGCTTCTTCGCTTTGGCGTTGAATCCCAAAAATGGCAGCAACGAAACAGACAGCGACCAAGACAAGAGCAATAATGCGATTGAGTTGCATACGAAAAAGATTGCTAAAGAAAAAAATAACCCCTCACACCAGCATAGCGGTTTCGTGAGGGGTTATATCAATAATTGCTTAGCGAATTAACTTAAGCGGCAGCTGCGAATGTTTTCTTAAATTCAGCGATCGCTTCCTTTAAAATCTTCTCAGCTTCGTCGCCAAGTTTCTTCTCTGCCTTGACAAGATCGGCATACTTAGGCTTGCTGGTAGAGAGGTAGTTACGCAGTCCCTTGTTAAAGGAAGTTACCTTTTCTACAGCGATGTCATCAAGGTAGCCGTTGATGGCGGTGTAGATAATCGCAACTTGGTCAGACACAGGCAAAGGAGAGTATTGAGGCTGCTTGAGAATCTCACGCAGTCTTTGACCGCGTTGTAACTGCGCTTGGGTAGCTTTGTCCAAATCAGAGGCAAATTGAGCAAAAGCAACAAGGTCATCGTACTGGGCTAATTCCAGTTTGATCTTCCCTGCAACCTGCTTCATGGCTTTAATCTGAGCTGCCGATCCAACGCGGGATACCGAGATACCTGGGTTGATCGCAGGACGAATACCAGAGTTAAATAGGTCAGAAGACAAGAAGATTTGTCCGTCTGTAATCGAAATAACGTTGGTAGGAATGTAGGCGGATACGTCACCAGCTTGCGTTTCAATAATGGGTAGGGCTGTCATCGAGCCACCGCCCAACTTGTCACTGAGTTTAGCTGCACGTTCGAGCAAGCGAGAGTGGAGATAAAATACATCCCCAGGATAGGCTTCACGTCCTGGTGGGCGACGGAGGAGCAGGGACATTTGGCGATAGGCCTGTGCTTGCTTAGACAAGTCATCATAGACCACCAAGGTTGCCTTGCCTGAGTACATAAAGAACTCAGCCAACGATGCACCTGTGTAAGGCGCTAGATATTGCAACGTTGCTGGATCGTTGGCATTGGAAGCAACCACGATCGTATATTCCATCGCACCGCTTTCGCGTAGTACGTTAACGACATTGGCTACGGTTGAAGCTTTTTGCCCGATCGCTACATAAACGCAAATACAATCTTCACCCTTTTGGTTGATGATCGTGTCAACGGCAACAGAGGTTTTACCTGTTTGGCGATCGCCAATGATTAATTCCCGTTGTCCGCGACCTACAGGAATCATGGCATCAATAGCCGTAATCCCCGTTTGGAGAGGCTCAAACACTGACTTACGCGCAATAATACCAGGAGCAGGAGACTCAAGCAGTTGGAATCCGTCGTTCTTAATGTCGCCCTTACCATCGATGGGACGTGCCAAGGAATCCACAACACGACCAATAAAGGCGTTTCCGACAGGAACCTGAGCAATTCTACCTGTGGACTTGACTGAACTTCCTTCAGCAATGCCACGTCCATCACCCATGAGCACAACCCCAACGTTGTCCTCTTCAAGGTTTAAGGCGATACCAACGGTACCATCTTCAAATTCGAGCAACTCGCTGGACATGCACTTCTCTAGTCCATAAACGCGAGCGATGCCATCACCCACTTGCAACACAGTACCAACGTTAGAAACTTGCAGTTCTTGGTTGTACTGTTCGATTTGCTGCTTAATAATATTGCTTATTTCGTCAGGTCTGATGCTAACCATAGTTGTCAGTTGTTTGTGTTTATTTGTTTGTTATTTGGCAATCAGCGATTCGCAGTTTGCTTTCTTGGCAATAAGGAAGGTTTAAACCCCAGCCATCAAGCTACTAGAAAGGCGACGCAGTTGTCCTCTAATACTGGCATCAATGACTTGTGAGCCAATTTTGATGATTACCCCACCGATCAAATCTGGATTCACCACGATCGAAAGTTGAACGCTGCGGGCACTGGTTACGTCAAGAACTTTTTGTTCTAGGGTTGCTTGTTGCGCCTCAGTCAATGCCACCGCCGAGATAATCTCAGCAAAAGCGACTTGATTCATCTCTCTCAGCAATGCTTGAAACTGCAAACAAATCGGCTCTAAAAAAGTAATGCGTCGCCGATCGACCAACACCATTAAAAAGCTTTGCAAAAAGGGATGGATACGCGATCCAAACACCTCAGCAATCACGCTCTTTTTGACATTATTTTTAATTAAAGGGACTTCCAGCAGTTGCCTCAGTTCATTTGATGAACGCAAAGTCTCAAGAATTTGCTGCACATCATTACCAAATGGCTCAACCAAACTTTGATCCTTTGCCAAAGACATCAGAGCCTCGGCATAGGGTTCGACAAGAGTTTGGCTTACAGAACTAGCTTTCATGAAATTATCTAACTCCTACATTCAGATCTTTTACTTAGATCCCAAAAGTGAAATACTGCGGTCAACTAACTCTCTCTGAACGGAGTCTTCTAGTCCACGCCCAAAATACGCTCTCACACCAGCCAAAGCTTGCTCGGCAACCCGTTGTCTTAGTTGAATCAACACGCGCTCTTGCTCAGTTGCAATCTCTTGATCGGCAGATTCTCTCAAGCGTTCGATGTCAGCATCTACAGTTGCTAAAATTGCCGCACCTGCTGCTTTGGCATCTACTTCAGCTTGCTGACGCAGGCGATCGCATTCTGCCTGAGCCTGTGCTAGCTTTTCCTGTTGATCAGCGAGCTGCTCGATCGCCACTTGCTTGCGCTTGTCAGCATCTTTAATTGCCGACTCAATCGTTTCTAGACGTTGGGAGAGAGCTTTGCCTAAAAAGCCTTTTCCAGCATAAATTAGAACCCCTAGAAGGATCAAAATATTGATCGCATTGGTTTCTAGAATATTGCTGTTTAGACCAAAACCTGATGCCTCACCTGCCTCGCTAGCAAGTAGGAATAAACGAATGTCCATAAGTTATTTATCGATTGAAAATGACTAAGCAGTTCGTGCGTTACTAGCTACTTACCAAGTTTCCTAATAGTTTTTGCAAGATTTGGCGGCTAAGTGATTCGACCTGAGCATTTAAAGAAGCTTCAGCATCGCGCTTTTGGGCTTCGATCTCAGCTTTGGCGCTTGCTACCTTGGCTTGAGATTCTTCCAAAGCTTTGGCAATTTGCTGAGCGCGAATTTTCGCTGCATCAGCCTGAGCTGCCAAAATCATAGCTTGAGCAGATTTACGAGTTGCAGCAACCTCTTGCTCGTATTGGTGAGCCAAAGTATTTGCCTTTTCTAGTCGCTCCTTTGCCTCCGCGATGTTGTCTCGCACATAGTCGCTGCGATCGTCAATTGCCTTAGTTAATGGTTTAAAAAAGATGGCATTGAGAACAGCAACCAGCAGTAAGAACTGCACTGCCATGAGCGGCAATGTGGCATCGAAATTGAATAATCCACCGCTAGTTTCAGCAGATTCAACTGCTAGTAAAAATGTCCAGTATGTCATGAGAATTCAGTCTAGGTAGCAACTTAGCGCAATTGCATTAGCTATTAGCCTCAGAGCTAATAGCTAATACACTTAACCGGCAAAAGGATTAGCGAACAGCAGCACCAATGCTACTACAAGACCATAGATGGTCAAAGATTCCATAAATGCGAAGCTCAATAGCAATGTGCCACGAATTTTGCCTTCAGCTTCAGGCTGACGGGCAATCCCTTCTACAGCGCGGCTTGCTGCTGTACCTTGACCAATACCAGGGCCAACTGCGGCCAAACCAATGGCAAGACTGGCGGCGATCACAGATGCGGCGGCAACAATGGGGTCCATGATGATTTCTTCCTTTCTATGTTTGTGTAAATGTAATTTGAGGTTTGTGTTTCATGAAATCGGTAAGATTCCGAATTCAACTGAGTCAATGCTCATGCTCTTCTTCACCGTGACCTTCGATCGCTTCCCCGATGTACACCGCTGCTAAGGTAGCAAAAATCAAGGCTTGTACGGCACTGGTAAACAGTCCTAGAGCCATGACAATCAGTGGGACAAACAAGGGAACCAATAGGACGAATACTCCAACCACTAGCTCATCTGCCAAAATATTACCGAACAGACGGAAGCTTAGGGAAAGAGGTCTTGTGAAATCTTCTAGAACCCAGATGGGTAAAAGGAATGGTGATGCGACCACATATCTGGAAAAATAACCCAGTCCTTTGTTGCTCAGTCCTGCATAAAAGTAGGCTACAGAAACTAAAAGAGCCAAAGCAACTGTGGTGTTGATGTCACTCGTGGGCGCAGCCAGTTCACCCTCTGGAAGGTGGATGAGTTTCCAAGGCACTAATGCTCCCAACCAGTTGGAAACAAAAATGAACAGAAACAAACTTCCAATGAAGGGCATCCATTCTCGATAATGTTTTTCACCGATTTGGTCTTTCGCAATCCCTTGAATAAACTCTAGGACATATTCCATAAAGTTTTGGAACTTTGCGGGGATGCGTTGGATGTTACTGGTGGCGATCGCAGAGGCTATAAGCAGCACACCAATTACAATCCAGCTAACCAGCAACACCTGACCATGTATTTCTAGTCCGCCAATTTGCCAGTAAAAGTGCTTACCAACTTCTAAAGCAGCTAGATTTGTTGTGTGAGCGCGGAAAAGTAATGGATTAATCATGTTCAACAGATATAGCCCCAGTGGGACAAATTGATTTGATTTGATTCGGTCAAATCTTAGGAGAACGGAACTCGCGGGTGAGATCCTGAGCAAGAATCACTAAAAGCGAAGCCTTGTAGGTGATAAAGCCAAGAAACGCAGGCAATATTTGCAGTTGTTTCAAGCGCGAAGCAATGACGATTAGAATTACAAAAACAGCGAATCTTGTATAACCGAGACGTCTGTTTTGAGGGTCTAGTCGGTCAACACCTCTAGCTAACATCCTTAAGTAAACCACACCAGTGCACGCACCCAACAAGTAATTTAGAGAGACATTCCACCCGTAGACAACCCCAATCACCAAGCTAATAAAAGCTGAAAAACCGATGGTTAAGATGAATAGTTTCAACTTAAGTTGCTCGTATTCCTCCATCGAATCTATAGACGATACAGATGAACTGGCTGTTGCTGGTTCACTTGGTTCTCTTCCGTTGGCAGGAATGATCTTCACAGTTGATGTTGGGTTACACTAGACGCTTACACAAAAAATTCATGATTGGCTTTCGTTTTAGGAAGCTTTGCACTCCTTATTTACCCCTTTTTACTGAGTAATAGAACTCAGAAAAAGAGAGCAGGCGAATCACAAATGTGTTTACATACACAGTTATTAAAATTATTACGCAATTTGTCACACTTTCTTTATCTATCCGATCGAACTTGATAATTAATTTTGGTCGTTGGGGCAAAAAATCATAGAAAGGTATAGATTAAAAACTTTTGGCAGATACATGAGTCAGTTGAGAGTGATACGATATCCAAAGTTTTAGATGAGCTTTCTACTAAGGGCTTGATTTAATCAGCCTATGCAACTTAACCTTTCGTAACCTCGCAACCATGTCAATTTTTGCCGTTAAGCCTTGCCCCACTCAACCAATAAACCGTAACTCCGACCAAACTATTGGGCGAAATTTCCAGCGATCGCTTCACTCTGTCTTTTTATCTTCGTTTGCATTGTTGGCGTTATTTCCGATGGCAGCGATCGCTCAAACTACCGGCAATTTGGTCACAAAAGTTGCGCAGGCAAAGCCCGTTGAAGTTGTTGCCCCTAAGCCTAACTCACTCGATAACAGTGTTTTTAGTATCCCAGGGGGCGAGCGTTTAATGGCTGAGTCATCTGTCGCAGTTAACCAACAAAACTACACATTGGCAATCACAAAGTTGCAAGACGCACGGCAGGTATTTAACCAGCTTTCTAATTTTTATCAAGATCTAACCACAAGCTTTGCAGGAATTGACAATCGTATTTCTGATAGCCATCGTCAAAAAGCCTTGCAAACAGCTCAACTACGGGACAAAGCCACTTATCAACTGGCTGTTGTCTATCGTGCCAACAATCAGCCTGAATTAGCCGTGCCCTTGTTAATTCAACTGATCCGCAGTCAAGCTCCCACACGCGAGTTGGGGCAACAGGCATACCAACAACTATTTGAGCTAGGGTTTGTGGATATGCAGTATCCTCGTACCCCTGCTGCGACAAACTAGTCTAGGTATTATAATTTCCTCAACAAAACTCTCAGAACTCTCAGACTAAAACCCCTGAGAGTTTTGTTTGTATATAATTAATCAGCGTTTAACAGGCGCAGTCCACCATGCAAGTCCATATCTCTGTATGGGGTCATTGTTTTGTGGTGTACTAAATACAACTCGAATTTTATACCTTCCTGCGCTGGGGACTTTAATGAAAATATGTTGGAGGTTGTCAATTTTACTGATTGATGACCAAACATTTTGAGAGATATCGTTATCCTGCTCGCGCATTAAGTAAAGCTCTAGGTTGTTGATACCACCATTCTTAAAACTCTCGCCGATTTCAAAGAGTCGATTGCCATTTTTATCATTTAAACTGACGAGTCGATCCCACGTTAGCGTAATGGCTACAAAGCTATCAGCCATCAGGGGTTCTGCAAAGATATATTCTTGATACTGTGTGGCTTCAACCACATGGCTGTCCCAACCGATCGTACTGACCATACCAGGGGACTGTTGTCCTGCTTGAAATTGTTGAATGGCACGGGCAGCATTTAACTGTCCTGCGCCTAGGTGCAAGCTTAAGGGGATATCCCGACTGCGATAGGCTTCGGAGTCGAGCCAAGTTTTACCATAGGTATCTAAGATCGTCTTCGACATTCCCAAGGCTTTGCCATCCCCCGTATCTTTGATTTTGTCAGCGGAGTTAATCAGTACTGCTTTGATAACTTCATGACGACGGGCATCTATGCCCCATTGCCCGTTGAGGATTTGGCGATCGGCATATTCATGCAAAAGCGCAATGGTGCCAACTACATGGGGAGAGGCAAAACTGGTACCGTTGGCGGAGATAAATTTGCCCTTGAGGTCGGGCAGCATGACATTATTGCCCGGTGCTAATAAAGAAAGCGATCGCCGTCCATCCGTGGGGCTCTCTACACCGGGCGTCCATTTGCCATCCTTATTTAAATCAGTAAAATATTCGCCAACGTCATATCTGCCATTACCGTTGCGATCGATAAACGGTTCATCAATTAAATTGCCGCGATCGAGCTGACTATAGACCCCATCACGTTCGCGGGTAAACCCCACCACAATGCCATTATATAAATCAGTCGGAATCGGAATTCCCCCTTTACCTTGATTTCCTGCTACAACTGGTAAGGTGTTATAGGTAATTGCCAGCCAATCGAGGCTTAGGGTTAGCAGAGCATTGCCATCGAGCTTGGGTTTTGGGCGCGGATCTTCGTTGAGGGGTTCGCCAAAGCTAAAATTTAATGCCCTGACATTGCCATTACATTGTCGAGCCACATGTTGTGATGCTAAGACTGCCTCTGGTTGACCATCGCGGCGACGTTGTGCGTAGGCTGATGACAAAAGCTTAGCCTGAGGGGCAACCCCTTGATGAATTTTGTTGCGGCTAATCATTACCGCTGCTACTTGAGCGGAGTGATCGTCTAGATTACGATTGGGGACAGGCTTACCATCTCGGAAAAAAACCTCAAAGGGTTCGATCGCCACGCGATCGAGTTGAATGAGTCGATTAACGATCTTGTCTACGGCAAACTGCCCCGGACGGCTGAGTTCGATTTGACCGATACAGATATCTTTGCCTGTAAGGTTATAGGGCGCAACGTGGAGTTTGCGGGCATCAATTCCTGGAGTGCCGACTGATCGGTCTAGGGCTAGTGCTGTTTGGGCATTGGGTGGCAAAAATTTTGGTAACAAAGCCACAGTCAAAATCATACTGCTGACAAACCAATATGCCCTACACATTTTTCTGATTAATCTCTTAGAATAACGCTTGTGGATGTTCTCATTTAGGCAGTCCCACTCAGAAAAGAATTCTCAATGGTTAAACCTTTAAGTTCATTTTTCCAGACAAAAACTCTGACCAAAAAACAAACAAAACTTCAACGGCAGAAGATGAAACTGATAACCTGCCAGTTTTGCATTTTTGCGTTTTCCTACCTTAGCATTTGTAGCCAAGCATCCGCTGAAACTCCAATCTCTAAGTCAGCTTCAGATCTAAAAGTCAACCAAGAAGTGATCGATAGTAGCCCTGTCTTACGGCGATGGCTAACCAATCCACCCGATCTTTTGGATGACATCTACAACAGTCCTAGCTTCGATCCAACACTTCGAGTAGGCATTACTTCCCGCGACAATAATTTAGGCGTGGATGTGGGAATTGACAATCTATTGGTGGGGCAGACAAGGTTAGCCGCAAGCGCCAGCTATCAGTCTGAATTTAGTGGCAAAGAAAGTGGCTTTGATGCCAATTTGCGCTACTACATTCTGCCGCTGGGGTCTTATTTCAATATTGCGCCACAGGTTGGTTTTCGACAACTTAACGTGACCGATCGCCCCACGATTTCAGGGGTAGATTTGGGCTTGCAAGGAATTTTAGTGCTGTCTCCCCATAGTGCCGATCTGCGTCTAGGTCAAACATTCACAGCTCCTGGTAGCAACGTTGAATTGAGCATTACATCCCTATCTGCGAGTTATGCTCTGACCAAACAGATCCGTCTTGGTAGCAAGATCGAATGGCGGCGATCGCCCATTTTTAACGACAGTAGAGTCGGCTTTGTTCTAGAGTTTAATCTTTAGTTGTTGGGGATTGGCTATCAGTAGTTTTTGGAATTGACACGATAAGCTGACCACTGAAAGCTGATAACTATTAAAAACGCACTTGGTAGTAAGCAGCCTCTGAAACAATTGGCATCTCTGCGTATAAGCCTCGAATTGATTGGAAGATTGAGAAGCCGCAGGCTGCCATCATGCCAACAAAAATTGTGTTGGCAAAAATTTGAACTGCAAATATGAGAGCCTGCGAACTTGCAGATGGCAAAGCAGGTTGCAGTAAACTGACCAGAATTTGAATTAGGACTAACACAATTCCTAATAGCAAAGCTTGCATGGCGTTGAAGCGCACAAAATGATTTACCCGCTCATTTCTGACCACAAAAATATAGAGGCAAATAAAAACAACGAAGTCCAGTGAGATTACTTGCGGAATAATTGGAAAACCCAACCAAAGCTTTAACCAAAGCAAAGGCAAAAAGACTGTGGCTAGGGGAGGAAACTGAACAAATAGAAAGGCACCGTAGAATACGGCTGCTGACATCGGCAAAAGATAAGGTAAGCAACCATATAATCTATCTAAAGGTGCTACAGATCCGCGTAATGCCATAGGTTTAACCCTTGATAAGTTGTGATGGTTTATCTTGAGATTTTAACCTAACTTACCTTTTGAGCATTAAGGTGTTGCATAAATCACTTTGGCATTACTGGTACGACTGTCAAAGATCTTTACATCGGCATTTAGCTTTGCCAAACCAAATCTCGTACCGATCCACAATTGCCGATCGCTGAGTAAGAGAGTATTAATCTCACTGGATGGTAAATTTTGAATCGTTGCGGTAATTTCACCATTGTCCGTATCAACCCGCATTAAGCCATCGCGCGTACCCACCCACAATTCACCTTTTTTGTCACTGGCTAATGCCAAAATGTCTCGTCCCGTAACGCTATTAATACGGGCGATCGCTTTATTGGTGGCAGGATTTACCAAGATCACATTACGGGGTGTGCCTGCCCAGATTAGCCCTTCGGGATCGATCGTCATAGCTTGCACAATTTGCCCTGCCACATAGGGAATTCGGGCTGTAATCTCAGCCGTCCCTGGATTAATTTTGATGATTCCTTCCAGTGTCCCCACCCATAGCTGCCCTGCATGATCGATTTGCATTACATTGGCAGCTATTCCTGGAATATTCGGCAAACGGGCATAGGTCTCAGCGCTAGTGGGGCTAATACGTACGATCCCTTGTTCTGTGCCTACCCAAATAAACCCAGCCCGATCGATCGCTAAACTCAAGATACGGTTTGAAGGCAGATTAATCGCAACGTTTTCGACCTTACCCGTAGCCGGTTGCACTTGAAACAAGCCTGATGCTGTCCCCACCCAAAGTTTGCCGTAATCATCAAGCAACATTGTCGTCACGACTGGACTAGGCAAATTCACCACAAACAGCGTTTTGCCGTTACTGGGATTAACTTCGATCAACCCACGCCAAGTACCAACCCATAGCCTGCCATAGTTATCAATCAACAAAGAGCTAACCCGACCATCCGTAGCGCGGCTAGGGGTGCGGTTATTCACCACAGGTTGTGATTGTGCTGGGAAAATATCAACGGGGGCGATCGCCTGCCCAACTAAGATGCCAAGCATAGCTAAGCTCAATAGACCACTGCGCAAACCAGAAAACACTGGGCGATCGTTGCGATTTCCTCCCTTATGCCGACCTCGTGGCTTAAGAAGAGGATTTGAGCCGATTAAGTCACGCCATCTTGTGGATTCACGAACTGAATGATTACTTGACATACGCTTTTCTTAACATCCTCACCGCACTGAAAATTTATAGCCCAAACCGATCGTCAAATGCCTAGATTTATATACCTAGCCCGAGGCAGCTAGATAATAGCTGACAGTTTGCGAAAAGTCTATTTTTCAGTGAGCGATTTCGTTAAGGTCGTTTGGGGTCTGAGGACGGAGCAACAGGCACAACTGGCGTAACTGGCTGAGGTATCGGTACGATCTCAGGTTGAATTGGTAGAGGTGGTGGATCTAGAGGTTGTACGGTTGCCGAGGGGGGGGGATCGGTAGGAGTCCTAGTTACAGGATTGGTAACGGGTGTAGCCACAGGGGGGGAGGTTGAAGGTACTGAACTTGAAGGAGGAGAAGGATCTCTGGCTGCTGTTGTAGGTTCCTGAGTAGGCTTTGTCGTGTTTTGGGAATTTGAATTTTGGGAATCATTACGACTAGCTGTCGTATCGTTTCGGTCTGCATCTCGATTAGAGCCAGTTGATTTAGCTGATGGGTTCAACTCAGGCTTGATTTTGGAGATATCCGAACGTTTAAATTTGACTGCCTCAGCTTCCTTAATGCCACTAGAAATCTTAAATGTTGACTCAATATCGGCTTGACTCGCCAAACGTGTATTGAAACCAAAGATTAAAGGATTTCCAGCTAAGCGTTTCTCTATATCTTCTTTTGCTAAGGGCTTGGGGATAGAGGCATTGCCATCTGGCATAACGATCAATTCTTCACCAGCTTTGAGGGTAACGGTGTCAGATGAGCGGGCTAGCTTTACCGTCACTGTGCCATTGAGTGCAAGGATCTGTCTCTGCTTGGAGGATTCTTTTGGGACATTGACATAAAATGTCCCATCGCTGCTAGACACTGAGCCAAAAGGGGTTTGAACCTCAGCAGTTAAATTTTGGCTAGAAGCTACCCAAGCGAGTAAACGACCTTTATCTAGGTTGAGTTGATTTTTGGGGTTAATTGTTAAGTTTGTATCGCCATCAACCCTTACAATCACGCCACTATTTAGCACAATCTGAGCGCGTGAAGTACCCTCGGTACGAACAGTTTCTCCTGCTTTTAGGGTTGTGCCTACGCTAGCGGGTCTATCTTCACTGCTATTCAGAAAGCGCACCCGCACTGAGAAGTCACGGATTTCACTGATTTCGGCGAGCTTATCGGTTGGTACGATCTCTGAACTAAATGGTTTGGAAGGAGGTGGTGCAAAACAACCTGGTATGGCGACCAAACCAAGAGATAAACAAAACAATGACACGAGTCGCAAGGATGTCTTAGATAGCTGACAGCATCGCATTTGAGTTTTGTGTAGCAAAGTTTTTAGATATACTAGAAATTCTGACTTCGATCTTAGAACCTATTTTAATCTTATTTTAGGATTTTGGTAGGTTAAAAAACGATCTTAGGGCATGGGTAACTTAACTGCAAAAGGGATGTAATTCAAAAAAATGGCAAAAAGTGACGTTCAGGTAATGTTGACAAAAGACGTAACCAAGTTAGGAAAGTTGGGAGAGTTGGTAGCTGTGGCTCCAGGCTATGCTCAAAACTATCTTTTACCTAAAGGTTTAGCGGTACGTGCCACGGTAGGCGTGGTCAAAGAAGTAGAAAGACGTAAAGAAAAAGAACGCCAACGCTTGCTGGCTATTCGCGAAGAAGCAGAAAGCCGTAAAGTTGCGCTTGCTACCATTGGTGGCTTTGTAATCAAAAAACAAGTCGGTGAAGGGAATGCTATTTTTGGCACGGTGACAGACCGCGAGATTGCGCAGTTGATCGCCGCAAAATCAATGCTCGAAATCGATCGCCGCGATATTACAGTCCCTGACATCAAACAAACAGGCAGCTATGAAGTTTCCATTAAGCTCCATGCTGAGGTAACTGCCACGATTAACCTTCAGGTTGTCCCTGAATAATTGCTGTTGTGTTTGCACGCGATCGCTCCTATGTTTCTCCTGATGTATTCCTAATGTGTAAAGTGGGGCAAGAAGCTAAGGGGCGAGTTCGCCCTGCTTTAGCTCTAAAGCTCAAACGAGAAACAGAGACGTAGATATTCGATCGATTGTGAGATCTGAAAAACGTTAAGATGCCCAAATCGCCAGGACTAATCGTTATTTTGGGTGCTACGGCGACTGGAAAAACTGGCTTAGCGATCGCTTTAGCAAAATCACGAAATCTGCCCATTTTAAGTGCGGACTCTCGCCAAATTTATCGACATTTTGACATTGGCACAGCAAAACCCACGATGGCCGAACGGCAAGGCGTTCCCCATTACTTAATCGATATAGCCGAGCCAGACAGTACCTTTACATTGGCTGAGTACCAACAACAGGCACAGACTCTCATTGCAGGGTTTCACGCTTGTGGCATTACCCCTATCCTCACGGGTGGTACAGGGCTTTATATCAAGGCGATCGCTTCTGGGCTGCAAATTCCTAAGGTATCTCCCCATCCAGAACTGCGATCGCAACTCGAGCAGTTAGGTCAAAATTCCTGCTATGCCATGCTCAAACAGGTCGATCCCCAGGGTGCTGCTAAAATTCATCCCCACGATTGCGTTCGTACCATGCGATCGCTGGAGGTTTTTTATGTAACGGGCATCCCATTATCCGAGCAGCAACGAGAAAATCCCCCTGATTACCCGATCTGGCAAATTGGTCTACACACACCTGAGCCTGAGATCTATCGCCAATGGATCGGCGATCGCATCGAACAGATGCTCTTGAGGGGGTGGCTAGATGAAATTCGACAACTTCAACATCGCTATACAGAAAATCTGCCACTTCTAAGCACCTTGGGCTACGCAGAAATGGCAGATTATTTAGCAGATAAAACAGATCTAGCTACCGCAAAACAGTTAACGGTAGATCGCACCTATCAATTTGGGAAACGTCAGAGAACTTGGTTTCGAGGTTCGGGGCATGGCGATCGCCCCATTCACTGGCTCCAAAGCGGCAGTGGTCTTGATGAATTGCTGGAACTACTTAATTTGCTCCATGATCGAGAAGATCGGTAGGTACATCCCCACAATAATCGAACCAACCATGCCACCCAAAACGCAGATCATAATGGGTTCCATCAAACTAGTTAGTGCTTTGACCGCTTCTTCGACTTCATTTTCATAAAAGTCTGCCACTTTCATCAACATTTTGTCGATTTCACCCGTTTCCTCACCGATGCTAATCATTTGAATTGCCATCACAGGGAAAACCTCCGTTTTTTCTAAAGCCGGAGAAATTTGTCCCCCTTCACGAACGGCCGTTCGAGCTTGATCGATCGCATTGGAAATCACTAGATTTCCTGCTGTTTCCGAGGTGATTTCTAAAGCACTCAAAATTGGTACACCCGCTCTAGATAAAGAGCCAAAAGTACGAGAGAAGCGTGCTACCGCAGTCTTGACCACGAGATCGCCAAACAAGGGTAGTTTCAAGAACACGCCGTCCATATAGAGCTTGCCAAAGGGTGTCGCATAAAACTGCTTATAGGCAAACATAAATCCGATAAATCCCGCAGGTAACAGCCAAAATGTCCAGCTATTTAAGAAATTACTGACATTGACCAACATTTGGGTAAATGCAGGAAGCTCACCACCCAGTTGCTTAAACACACCGCTAAACACTGGAATGATGAACTTACACATACCGATAAAGATGGCTACGGCGATCGAGCAAACCACAACGGGATAGGTCATAGCTGACTTAATCTGGTTGGTCAAACGCGCCGCATCTTCTAAAAGCTGTGCCAATCTTGATAAAACATCGTCTAAAACACCGCCTGCCTCACCTGCCTGTACCATGGCGCAGTAAAGGCGATCGAACACCTTAGGGTGCTTGCGGAGGGCATCAGAGAAATTCGTCCCCTGTTGTACATCATCTAAGACTTCGCTTAAAGCAAGCTTGAGTTTAGGGTTGGCACATTGGTCGGTCATAACCCCCAACCCACGCACCATAGATACACCCGCGTTTACTAGTGTCGATAATTGTCGTGAAAACAAAGCTAAGTCTTTTGTCGTGACTTTCTTCATTGATACTTGGAATTTTTGAAAATCAAAGCCACCCTTGACTTCCTTAATGTCCGCGATCACAAATCCTTTCTGTCGCCAGACATCACGAGCTTCTTTGACAGATTCAGCAACCATTACTTGCTGAACAGCTTTACCTCTTGAGTCTTTGAGATTACCTTGAAATTTGGGCATGGCTTTACCTCTTTACCTAATTCTTTCGTTATCCAAAATATTTATCTGCAACGGTCACCCAACACACAGCCAATTTTGTCGGCAACTATCCACTAATCGAACGAGATCGAACCATATCTTTGGGATCGTAGGTTCCACCTTTGCGCTTGGCAACTGGAGCAGGATTGGGCCCTACAATCCGCAGTAACTCCTCTGGTCGTGAAGTTTTAGACACGGCAGCCTCAAAGGTAATGTCACCATCTAGATAGAGTTTTGCTAATACTGACTCTAGGGTCTGCATCGATTCTTTACCACCCGTTTGAATAAACCCATACATCTGAGCGGTTTTACCTTCACGAATCAGGTTAGAAATCGCGGGGGTAACAATCATGATTTCCTGCGCCATCACCCGTCCAAATTGCCCAGGCTGTGGGTTGTGCCGGGGAACAAGGGTTTGGCTCAGCACGGCAACCAGCGAGTTCGAGAGCTGTACGCGAATTTGTCCTTGCTGCTCGGGCGGAAATACATCGACAATGCGATCGACGGTTTGGGAAGCAGAACTGGTATGTAACGTGCCAAATACCAAGTGTCCTGTTTCTGCGGCGGTTACAGCGAGCTGAATCGTTTCAAGGTCGCGCATTTCACCAACGAGAATAACATCAGGATCTTCTCTCAGAGCACCTTTAAGAGCATTAGCAAAACTCTTAGTGTCTTCACCCACCTGACGTTGATGAATTACACTTTTGACCGACTCATACACAAACTCGATCGGATCCTCTACGGTTAAGATATGCTCCGCTCTTGTTTTGTTAATGGTTTGGATCATCGCCGCTAGGGTCGTACTTTTCCCAGAACCCGTAGGACCTGTAACTAAGATTAATCCCCTTGGCTTTTCTGACAGTTCCTTCACAATTGGTGGGAGGTTCAAATCTTCCATGTCTGGAATTTTTGATGACAAGGCTCTTAGACAAGCAGCGTAGGTACCCCGATCTTTGTAAACATTGACCCGAAATCTTGCCAGCCCCTTTACCCCATAAGAGCAATCTAACTCCCAATTTTGCTCTAGGTTTTTGCGCTGATTGTTGTTGAGCATGGCAAAAATCAGGCGTTGACATTCCTCTGGGGTCAGAGGATCTCTATCTGTTGGTGTGAGATGTCCGCTAATGCGGATATAGGGTGGCAACCCCGCAGAGATATGTAGATCGGAGCCTTTGCGCTCGACCACTTCCTCCATGAGGTCTTCGATGATGTAGTCCATTACCATAGTTATCTATCCTCAAATGGTTGAGCTAGTTTATGCCATAAGTGAGAAACAAAACATAATTGAGGTCAAACAATTCTGGGTGTCGTACAGTAAGGGCATTCCAGAATTTCGGGTTTTAGCTGAGCGTTACAAGTTTCACACTCCAACCCTTTGTTGCGCTTTGCCCGTTCTTCTGCTTCTCGCCCTTTGTCGGTGTAGGTAACACGCAGGACTTCTTCTAAAGTGGTCAAGCCTTGTCGGACTAGATCGAAACTGTACGCCATCAACGTTTTCATTCCTTCTCTAAC
The DNA here is from genome assembly GCF_036349135.1 of Tumidithrix elongata BACA0141. Taxonomy (NCBI): domain Bacteria; kingdom Bacillati; phylum Cyanobacteriota; class Cyanophyceae; order Pseudanabaenales; family Pseudanabaenaceae; genus Tumidithrix; species Tumidithrix elongata. The sequence continues at coordinate 42,466 of NZ_JAZBJZ010000001.1, read as the reverse complement.
GGCAATCTCTTTAATCAGATCCGTAGTCGCTCCTTTATTGATCGCACTCTGTAGGCTTTCTGTCATCTTCATGATTTCATACGCACCGACGCGACCTTTATAGCCAGAGCCATTACATTTAGGGCAAACGCGCTGACCTGGTAGAATTGCGTCACGATTAATCGCATTAGCACGATAGAAAGTACTGTCTAGATCGCTACGGGGCAGACCAAAGGCATCTAGATCGGTTTGAGTGGGTTGGTAGGGGATGCGACAATTGTCACAAACCTTTCTAAGCAAGCGTTGCGCCAGTACGCCAATTAAAGCTGTACTGGTCATGAATGGCTCAATACCCATTTCGTCAAGGCGGGCGATCGCACTGGGCGCATCGTTGGTATGTAGGGTCGTTAGTACGAGGTGTCCCGTCAACGCCGCTTCAATCGCAGTTTTTGCGGTTTCTTGATCTCGCGTTTCCCCAACTAGAATGACATCAGGGTCTTGACGCAGAAAGGATCTTAAGATACTGGCAAAGTTCATGCCTTTTTCCCGAATGACTTGACATTGGGTGAGACCCGGTAGGTTATATTCCACGGGGTCTTCTGCCGTACTGATGTTTACCCCTGGATCGTTACATTCCGCGAGGGTGGAGTATAGCGTTGTGGTTTTCCCAGAACCCGTTGGACCTGTAACCAAAATCAGTCCAAAGGGTCGTCTTGCCATATCCTGCATGAGCTTTAAACTCTCGGGATCTGTAATCAGCTTATCTAGACCCAGTTGCGTGTTGGAGTTGTCAAGAATCCGTAAAACAACTTTTTCGCCATTTTGGGTTGGGCAAGTACTAACCCGAAAATCTACCCGACGACCTTGGAAGTTACGCTTGAGCTTGCCATCCTGTGGTTGCCGTTTTTCAGCAATATTGAGGTTGGAAACGATTTTAAAACGGGAGATCACGGCATTGATAATACTTTTTGGTAGCCGCTTGCCTTCACTTAAAAAGTAAGATTCGCGCAGAATACCGTCTTTACGGAAGCGGATGCGCAGATCTTTTTCTTGTGGCTCGATGTGAATATCAGAAACACCTTCTTTGAGAGCTTTTACCAAGATTTTGTCTACCAAGCTGATAATTGGCGCTGAGTTTTCGCCGCCCACCGAGAGTTCATCATCGGCATCCCCTGCATCGGTGAGGGAGTCATCACCAAAGACATCATCTTTAACCTGCAAATCTTCGTCACTAATTGCACCCTCACCCTTAGCGCTCTTATTGACTTGAAATTGGAGGATGTCATCAAAAATGCGTTGATAATCTTCTCTAGCGATCACGCGTTTGGCAATCGTTAGTCCTTTAGAGAGGCGGGTAAGTTCGCTCTGAACTTTATAGCTCTCAGGGGCGACTACCGCAACGGTTAGCGTCGATTCTGTTTTTACTAGGGGAAGGATCTCGCATTCCCGACAGACTTGAATTGTGATTACATTGGCATCAATCAAACCACTGAGGGTGGGAATATCAAATTTGTCAACTTCTACTTCGGGATCGATGGGCTCGATGCCATGGAGTACTCTCAGTTCAAAAAGCTGTTGCCGTTTATAGTAACGGGTAATGTCTGGCGAAAGTGATTGTCCAATCAAACGCTCTAAAGCCGTTAAAAAAGGTATCTGCTCGTCTTGGCTGTCTTTAATGGCGCGATCGAACTGATCTGTTGTAGCGTGTCCTGCCTGAATCAACCTGCTTTCAAATGGTGTCCTTCCCCCTCGTTTTGCAAGTGCTTTTGCCCTAGTTTTGGTGGCGGCTGAAGCAGCGTTGGGTATATTTTGATCTGAAGTATTCATAGGCTCGTTAAGTTAATTAGGAGTAAGCTACCCAGAGGCATTTTGATAAAATCATAGCCTTTTGCTTAACTTTCTGGGGGAAAGATAGCATATTCAGTGGAGAGATCTTTACATTTATCCACAAAGCTAGCAATCAAGTATGAATGCTCATGGCTAGCTGCTATTTGCACTTAGGAATTTACGTCAGCATAGGCCTCCATGGGTAAACAGGAGCAGACAAAATTACGATCGCCGTAGGCATTATCAATCCGTCCCACCGCAGCCCAAAATTTATGCTCTTTTGTCCAAGGTGCAGGGTAGGCAGCGCTCTGGCGGGAATAGGGATGTTGCCAGTTGTCAGCCAGCAAACTCTCGGCAGTATGGGGCGCATTTTTGAGTACGTTGTCTTGGCGATCTGCGGTTCCTGTAGCGATCGCTGTAATCTCAGCATGAATGGCAATCATGGCATCGCAGAAGCGATCGAGTTCCTGTTTGGATTCGCTTTCGGTGGGTTCTACCATGATAGTGCCTGCTACGGGCCAAGACACCGTAGGCGCGTGGAACCCGTAGTCAATTAAGCGTTTGGCGATGTCATCCACCTCGATTCCTGCTGTGGTTTTGAACTCGCGCAGATCCAAAATACATTCATGGGCAACAAAGCCTCGATCGCCCTTATAAAGAACGGGATAGTAAGGGGCTAGGCGGTGGGCGATGTAGTTAGCATTGAGAATGGCGATTTCGGTGGCAAGTTTTAAGCCCTTTGCACCCATGAGCGCGATATATACCCAAGAAATCGTGAGAATGCTCGCACTACCCCAAGGTGCAGCCGCGACAGCCCCTACATTGATTGCTGCTGGATCTGAGATTTGCAAATCTGGATTGTGTAAGGTATTTGGTAAAAAAGGAACCAAATGGGAGGCCACACAGATAGGCCCCATGCCAGGGCCGCCGCCACCGTGGGGAATGCAGAAGGTCTTATGTAAATTTAAATGGCAAACATCGGCACCGATATCGCCAGGACGGCAGAGACCCACTTGCGCGTTCATATTGGCTCCATCCATATATACCTGTCCGCCGTAGCTATGCACGATGTCGCAGATTTCGGCGATCGCTTCTTCAAATACACCGTGGGTAGAGGGATAGGTGATCATCAATGCAGCTAGTTCGCGACCGTGGGTTGCGGCTTTTGCCTTCAGATCTGCCACGTCAATATTGCCCATACCGTCACAGGCGATCGCCACGACCTTCATGCCTGTCATCACAGCACTGGCGGGGTTGGTGCCGTGAGCAGATTGCGGAATCAAGCACACGCGCCGATGGCTTTCGCCGCGATGCTCGTGATATTGACGAATCGCCAACAAGCCTGCATATTCCCCTTGAGAGCCAGCATTGGGTTGAAGAGAGACTCCTGCAAAGCCCGTGATTTCAGCCAGCCAAGCTTCTAGTTGCTGGAATAGAATCTGATAGCCCTGTGTTTGAGCTAGGGGAGCGAAGGGATGGAGGTTGGCAAACTCTGACCAAGTGACGGGAAGCATTTCCGATGTCGCATTTAACTTCATCGTGCAGGAGCCTAAAGGAATCATCGATGTGGTGAGCGATAGATCTTTGGCTTGCAGGCGATGGATATATCGCAATAACTCTGTTTCGGAATGATAGCTATTAAAAACGGGATGGGTGAGATAGCCACTGGTGCGAACGAAGGATTGAGATAGAACCCCTAAACTTTTAGCCTCTAATTGGAGGTTTTCGAGATTTAGAAGCGTCGTGAAGGATTCGCGATCTAAAGTCGGTGCGAAAACCTGCCAAAGATCCCGTACATCCTTGAGGGTTGTAGTTTCATCTAGGCTGATGGCGATCGCTTGGGAATTCAGGACGCGCAAATTGATTTGTGCGTTCTCAGCCGCCTTGAGAATATTCTGAAGAGATTCCCGATCGGAATCGGGAGCTAGATTAATCCGAACAGTATCAAAGAAGTTATCGGTAGCGATCGCATATCCTAACCGTTTTAATCCCAAAGCGAGAACTACCGCCAAGGAATGCACCCGCGATGCAATTCTCTTTAAACCCTCTGCACCGTGATAGACGGCATACATACTTGCCATTACTGCTAAGAGAACTTGTGCAGTACAGATATTACTCGTAGCTTTGTCACGGCGAATATGTTGTTCGCGGGTCTGAAGTGCTAGTCGCAGTGCAGGCTGACCGTGCACATCCTTAGACACCCCCACCATGCGACCAGGAACTTGTCGTTTGTAGGTTTCTCTGGTTGCGAAGTAAGCCGCATGCGGCCCGCCATAACCCAAGGGTACTCCGAATCTTTGGGTACTGCCCACTACTACATCTGCCCCAAACTCTCCCGGTGGTTTCAAGAGAGTCAAACTGAGAATATCGGCAGCGACGATCGCTAAGCCACCAGCCTCATGAATTTTGGCAATGCACTCGCCGTAATCGTAAATCTGCCCATCACTGGCAGGATATTGCAGTAACGCCCCGAATACGGTTCGCTCGGAATTCGCAGAGAAATCAAAGGAGGCATGGTTGCCTACAATCACTTCAATCCCTAAAGGCTTCGCACGGGTCGCAACCACAGCGATCGTTTGAGGATGACAAGCCTCTGATACGAAGAAGCGATCGCTTTTCGATTTACTCGATTGCAATCCATAAATCATAGTCATGGCTTCGGCAGCCGCAGTTCCCTCGTCCAAAAGCGAAGCATTCGCAATTTCCATTCCCGTCAAGTCGATAATTGTGGTTTGGAAGTTGAGCAAAGCCTCCAGTCTGCCTTGAGCAATTTCAGCTTGGTAGGGCGTGTATTGGGTATACCAGCCGGGATTCTCTAAAATGTTGCGCTGAATTACAGGGGGGGTAATGCAATTGGAATAGCCCATGCCAATAAAGGAGCGAAAGACTTGATTTTTAGATGCGATCGCTTTTAAGGACTGCAATAACTCATACTCGCCTCGCGCTTCACCCAATTGCAATGGCTGCTTGATGCGAATGGATTGGGGAACGGTTTTATCAATCAGATCGTTAAGATTTTCACAGCCAATGCTCGACAGCATTTCCTGAATCTCTGTGGCATTAGAGCCAATGTGTCTGTGAATAAACGAGTCTGTAGGGGCAAACAGATCGTCGCTCAGACAGGCTTGAATTGGGTCAGAAATAGGTTCATGCCAGTGTGAGGGTGTGGTTAGAATCTCTGGCTCCTGTAATGGCTGCAATGCTTGGGCGAGATCGAGATCGGCTGCTGCGGTGGATGAGGATTCTAACATGGCTAGCTGTGTTGTTTGTCTGGCTTGATTTAGAGGAATTGGACAATTAGAAGCTTTCAGGCTTTGCTCTCAGTCATTACACGACAAGCCATAAGTGTTTGTTGTCGCATACTCTACATTATTACCGAATGTTAAGAAATCTAACAAACGAATTTAGCGCTCGAAAGTCAAGGCGATCGCCACAAAAAACTTTTTCGCGATCGAAACATTTCCAAAACATTATGTTAGTAACATACCCATTCAATCTGGTTAAGCTAGCTAGCCTAAGACTATGACCACCCCTACAGAGCGTTACTTTTTAGAAGACACCTTTTATCCCAAGCAGGGGAAGCTATAGAAACACAGCAAGACTAACCTATCCGATGCAGTCTGCGGCATAATAGCTGTAAATCCCGAATAATTGCGATCGAACTGCTATCTAACAATGAACTCTGTGCCAACCGAAACTTCAGACAATAAGTCCAGTGCAGTACCTGAGTATAAGGACACTGTAAATTTACCGCAAACAGAATTTTCGATGCGTGCCAATGCGATCGAAAAAGAGCCAGAGATTCAGAAATTTTGGCAAGATCAAGGCATTTATGACAATCTCACCAACCACAATCAGGGTGAAAACTTCATCCTGCACGATGGGCCGCCCTACGCCAATGGCGTATTGCACATGGGTCATGCCCTCAATAAAATTCTCAAAGACATCATTAATCGCTATCAACTCATGCGCGGTCGCAAAGCCCGTTATGTGTTGGGTTGGGACTGTCATGGGTTACCAATTGAGTTAAAGGTGATTCAAAACATCAAGGCAGAAGAGCGCAAAACCCTGACACCGCTTCAGCTCAGACATCGCGCCCGAGACTTTGCCCTAGAAACGATCGCCGCCCAAACCACAGGATTTAAGCGGTGGGGAATTTGGGGCGACTATGAGAATGCCTATTACACGCTCAAGCCCGCCTACGAAGCCGCTCAGATCTCTGTGTTTGCCAAAATGGTTTTGAATGGCTACATTTATCGCGGTTTAAAACCCGTGTACTGGTCGCCGAGTTCGCAAACTGCCCTGGCTGAAGCTGAGTTGGAATATCCTGAAAACCATACGTCGCGCAGCATCTATGTGGCATTCTCGGTAAAGAATCCCAGCGATGCGCTCCAATCTGTTCTAAATACCAATCAAGAACTTGCCAAGACCCCACTCTCTGCCCTGATCTGGACGACAACGCCTTGGACGATTCCAGCCAATTTGGCAATTAGTGCGAATCCCCATTTGAGTTACAGCATCGTCACCAGTAGTGGCGATCGTGGCGATCAAAACTATATTGTCGCTACGGAACTCGTTGCCAAACTTGCCGCCACATTCGAGCAAACCTTAACAGTACTGGCAAGCTTCTCAGGTGAAATTTTAGAACATACGATCGCGACCCATCCCATCTTCGATCGCGACAGTCCAATCCTACTCGGCGATCACGTCACTGCCGAATCAGGAACGGGTCTGGTGCACACTGCCCCTGGTCACGGTCAAGATGACTTTGCGATCGGGAATAAGTATGGGTTGAGCATTCTCTCGCCCGTGGATGACTACGGGATCTTTACCGCTGAGGCTGGGCAATTCGCAGGCTTGAACGTCCTCAAAGAAGGGAATACCGCTGTCATTGAAGCTTTAACTGAAAAGGGAGTTCTGATTAAAGAAGAAGCCTATGCTCATAAATATCCCTACGATTGGCGCACCAAAAAGCCTGTAATTGTCAGAGCTACAGAGCAGTGGTTTGCCTCCGTAGAAGGATTTCGCGAGGCAGCATTAGAAGCGATCGAGGGCGTGAAATGGATTCCTGCGATGGGGAAAAATCGCATTACTTCAATGGTGCAAGAGCGATCGGACTGGTGTATTTCGCGCCAGCGCAGTTGGGGCGTTCCCATTCCAGCCTTTTATCATATCGAAACGGGCGAAGTTTTGCTCACACCCGAAACGATCGCCCACATTCAAACCATTATTGCTGAAAGGGGTTCCGATGCTTGGTGGGAGCTGAGCGTAGCAGAGCTTTTACCCCCAGAATATCGAGATCGCGCTGCGAACTATCGCAAAGGTACAGACACGATGGATGTCTGGTTTGATTCGGGTTCCTCTTGGGCGGCAGTATTGGGTGGTGGTTTAGTCCCCTACGAATTGGGCTATCCTGCCGATCTGTATTTAGAAGGCTCCGACCAACATCGTGGCTGGTTCCAATCTTCGCTGCTCACGAGTGTGGCAACCAACGGCAAGGCTCCTTACAAGACGGTACTCACACACGGCTTCACCGTTGATGAGAATGGTCGCAAGATGAGCAAGTCTGAGGGAAATGGTATTGACCCGATGGTTGTAATTAACGGCGGCAAGAATCTCAAACAAGAGCCAGCCTATGGTGCAGATGTGTTGCGACTGTGGGTAGCCAGCGTAGATTATAGCGGTGATGTTCCTGTCGGCAAGACGATTTTGAACCAAATGGGAGACGTGTCGCGCAAAATTCGGAACACGGCTCGCTTTTTGCTGAGCAATTTGAACGATTTCGATCCTGCTAAAGATGCCGTTCCCTTCGACCAATTGCCTGAAGCCGATCGCTACATTTTGCATCGTCTCAGTGAAGTCGTCCATGAAATCACGGCTGCCTTTGATAGCTTCCAGTTTTTCCGCTTCTTTCAAACCATTCAAAATTTCTGTACGGTCGATTTGTCCAATTTCTATTTGGATATTGCCAAAGATCGCCTCTATATCAGTGCGTCGAGTTCGCCGCGCCGTCGGAGTTGCCAAACGGTTTTGGCTTTATGCCTAGACACGATTGCCAAAGCGATCGCCCCCGTTTTATGTCACACCGCTGAGGATATCTGGCAGCACATGCCCTATACGGTATCGCACAAGTCGGTATTCCAAGCAGGTTGGATTCAAACCGAGGAACAGTGGAACAATCCCCAACTGGCGGCGAAGTGGCAGTCTTTACGGGATATTCGCACGGAAGTGAATAAGGTGATGGAACAGGCACGGAATGCCAAAGCAATCGGTTCTTCGCTAGAAGCAAAGGTGCTGTTAGAGGTCTCAGACACCCTGATGCGCTCTAATTTACTGTCTCTTGGTAAGGAGTTGCGCTATCTCTTCATTGCCTCGCAGGTAGAATTGGTCAATGATTTGCCCGAGCAAGCGATCTACACTAATGATGCCGAGGGCGTGAGAATTGCCGTTGTCAATGCCGATGGGGAGAAATGTCCACGTTGCTGGAATTATTCCACCCACATTGGTGAATCGAGCGAACATCCTCACCTCTGCGAACGTTGTGTCGATGCTCTAGCTGGAAATTTTTGAGGTTGTGAACTTATGAAGCAAGACTTGCTGGTGGGTGTGAGACTGACAGCACTGCTGTTTAGCGGTGTGCTGGGTGGGATGGCGGTTGGTCTGAGGGAGGCGATCGCTTCCCCATCGTTGTCCTTTGACTTTTCTCCATCGCCAGCAGTGCATGGCAAAAATATTCCCAAACGCCAGTTCATTACGCTCACAGGCAGCAAGCAAGGAAGTTACTATAAAGCCGCGATCGAGTTAAACGAATTGCTGAAGCGATCGGGTTTACAGCTGAGAGTCAAAGAATCGGCGGGTTCGTTGCAAAATCTGCAAGCGATCGCCGAGGGCAAAGCCGATCTTGCTTTCATTCAAATGGATGTAGCGGCATTGCAGGAAGAATCCGATCGCGCCAATGGTACCAATGTAATCGGTAAAATTCGCATCTTTGCCCCTGCCACCAATGAAGTGATTCACATTATTGTGAATAAGCGATCGGGGATTCAAAGTCTAAAGGATCTGCAAGGCAAAAGGGTGAGTTTCGGCCCTCAAGAATCGGGAACCGCTGTCAGCGCCAAAGCGATTTATTCTGTGATGGGCTTAAAAGCTGAACTAGCCAGTCAAAACATTCAATTTATGGATGTGAGGGAATCGATTCAAAAAGTGAATCGTGGGGAATTAGATGCAGCTTTTTTTACCGCTTCTAAGGGTGTGCCTTTGCTGTTAGAGCTTTCAGCCGAAGATAGTAATAACCTGCAATTGCTGTCTCTCTCGAATGATGACTTTGTGCCCTTAGAACAGACACAGGCAGGTTTCAGTCTCTATGCCCCTGTTTACATTGCCGCAAAAACCTATCCTTGGCAGCAAGCAGAAACTTCTGCAATTTCTGTGTTTGCTTTCCTCGTCGTGCGTAGCGATCTCGAACCGCAAATGGTATACGAACTCGCCAAGCTCATTTATCCCAAAGCCGCCGATCTGAGGCAGCAAGATCCTTTTTGGAAGTTCCTCAGTATAGAGCAAGCAAAAATTGATATCTCAGGCAAGGCTCCCTACCATTTGGGAGTGATCAAATTCATCCATGAAACGCAGTCAGGGAATTGAATCTACTATCCGCAAACCAGAATTCCAAATCCTTCCCCATCATTGGTGTGGAGATTCACGCAACCAGCTATGAAGATGCTTGCGATCGCATCTTGAGCCTAGCACAGAGTAAAACCTCCTGCTATATTGTGGCGGCAAACGTGCATGTGGTGATGACTGCCTTTTGGGATCGAACCTATCGCGAGGTGGTCAATCGTGCCATTCTGGTTACACCCGATGGAATGCCTCTGGTATGGGGATTGCGGCTGTTAGGCGTGCGGAATCAGCCGAGGGTCTATGGGCCAGACTTGATGCTGGCATGGTGCGATCGCGCTGCAAAAGAAGGCTTATCAGTTTATCTCTATGGCAGCAAAACAGAGACTTTAGAGAAATTAGAACGGAACTTAAAAGTACAATTCCCACAGTTAGCGATCGCGGGTAGCTATGCTCCTCCCTACCAAAAGGATGTAGAAGTCTTAGAATCCGAGCTGACGCTAATCAAAGAATCTGGTGCGGCTGTCGTCTTCGTAGCCTTGGGATGCCCGAAGCAGGAATTTTGGATGGCACAGGTGCAGGGGAAATTAGATGCCGTCATGGTGGGTGTGGGTGCAGCCTTCGATTTTCATAGCGGGCAGGTATCGCAAGCCCCACGCTGGATCATGCGTCTCGGTCTAGAATGGCTCTATCGCTTTGCTCAAGAACCACAACGCCTCTGGCGTAGGTATTTGCTCAACAATCCGCTATTCGTGATTCTCTTTGCATGGCAACTGTTGCGGGGCAAGCACTAAAAAGAAGGTCTGAACGTTATATTTTCGGGATATCTGCGAGTTGCTCCTTAAAAAATCGATCGCTGCCCCTCTGGGCTCACACCAATAATTGTAAGTTGGCAATCTAGAACCTTAAACCCGTATTTATCGGCAACTTTCTGACTAATTGTTAAAATCTGGTCGTTTTTAAACTCAATAACGCGGTTGGTCTTCATACAAACTAAATGATGGTGATGATGAGGTCGGGGCTGATTGAGCTCGTAGTGCTTGTGGTCTTCGGTTAACTCTAGCTCTCGCAAAATCCCCATGCGTGCCATCAGTTTCACCGTTCTATAAATGGTTGACAAACTGATATTTTCGCCCTGTTCTTGCAACCGATAAAACAGATCTTCAGCACTCAAATGCTCTCCCTCTGGCAGATTCTGAAAAGTGCTCAAAATCACTTCTCGTTGCGGAGTCATGCGCCACCCTTTCGCGTTGAGTTCCGCTTTTAGTGCTTCTGGCGAGTAAGCTGTCTGATCGGGAGACATAGGTCATTATCAATAACGATAGCTTCTTGAGAATAACATAATTTCAACTTCAGTACCCCAAAGAGGCGCACCAGAAGGGCGAATTCACAGAACTAGTGCCGCGATCGCATAAGCAATAAAAACAATTCACTTCAGATTACGCCGCCGATCGCAGTTTTGTATGTTTACGCAAGAGCAGATACCCGTTTTAAAGGCGGGACGGTCAGGATCGCAGACTGATCGGAGGGGCATAGATCGGCTAGTTCGCAGCGATCGCAGGCAGGATTACGAGCATTGCAAACGGCACGACCGTGATAAATCAGGCGAATTGACCAATTTTCCCAATCCTCTTGGGGCAAGAGACTAATCAAATCTCGTTCGACTTTGAGCGGGTCGTCATGCTTGGTTAGTCCCAATCGTTTGGTTAGCCGTTTGACATGGGTATCCACCGTCACTCCCGCATTGATGCCGTAGGCGTGGGCAAGCACGACATTGGCAGTTTTACGCGCTGCCCCAGGGAGGGTAATGATTTCTTCCATGCGTTTGGGAACTTCGGAACCAAACTGCTCGACTAGAATCGAAGCCGTGGCTTTGATATTCTTGGCTTTGTTGCGATAAAACCCCGTGGAGCGCACCAACTCGGTCAACTCTTCGATATCGGCGGCAGCAAGCGCTTGGGCATCGGGAAAACGCCGAAATAGCTCAGGTGTAACTTTATTTACCCGTTCGTCGGTACATTGAGCCGAGAGAATTACTGCCACGAGTAACTGGACTGGGGTGTCATAGGTAAGCGTGCAGGTGGCATCGGGATATAACCGCTTTAGCCGAATCAAAATTTCATTGGCACGGACTTTCGCAGCAGATCGCTTTTTGATAATCCCCATGGTTTCAAAAGTATGGAATTAAGTTGAATTTCAAGGATTCTGAAGGTGTTTTTACCCATGATACTGAATCGGTGTTACATAAAACTTAACGAACAGGAAATAGACAGAGGCGATCGCATCGCAGTAACCTAGATTGCAATAATTGTTCTTATTTATTTTTAGAATTCAACCTAGTTTAACAAGGAAGACTCTATGGCAATTCAACGCGGCTCTAAAGTGCGTATCCTTCGCAAAGAATCTTACTGGTATCGCGATCTCGGTACCGTAGCTTCGATCGACAAGAGTGGCATCATCTACCCCGTAATCGTTCGCTTTGAAAAAGTTAACTATTCTGGTGTTGCTACCAACAACTTTGCAATTGACGAAGTTGAAGAAGTTTCATAAACGTTAAGCTATTAGCTGTTTATACAGTTAGTAGTTTTACGATGCCTGAGTTACCAGAGGTTGAAACCGTTCGACTCGGTTTAAATCAAAATACACTTGGTCGGCAGATTCGAGGAGGTGAAGTGCTATTACCACGCACAGTTGCCTATCCGAATCTGCCGACTGATTTTTTGTCTGCCCTTGCCGAAGCTGCGTTTGTCGAATGGCATCGACGGGGCAAATACCTGCTAGGGGAATTGAGCAATCAGAGTTGGTTGGGCGTACATTTACGCATGACAGGTAGCCTGCGCTGGTGCGATGCGACGACAGAGGTGCACAAACACACGCGCGTAAGGTTATTCTTTGATGGCGAAAAGGAATTGCGCTTTGACGATCAGCGTACCTTTGGGCAAATGTGGTGGGTTCCCCAAGACACAGCCCTCGAAACCATCATCACGGGTCTGCAAAATTTGGGCATAGAGCCTTTCGACCCGCAGTTCACCCCTGAGTATCTAGCCCAACGCTTACAGGGTCGAGATCGTCCGATTAAAAATGCTCTACTCGACCAAGCGATCGTGGCAGGGATTGGCAATATCTATGCAGATGAATGTTTGTTCTTGAGCAAAATTCATCCGCGCCAGCCCGCTAGTAGTTTGAATGAGGCAAATCTGATCGCATTGCACCAAGCAATTATCCAAGTGCTGCGAGCAGGAATCGCCAAAGGGGGAACTACATTCAGTGATTTCCGCGATCTGGGTGGTGATAAAGGCAACTACATCGATACGGCTTGGGTATTTCGTCGCACAGGACAACCCTGTAGGGTCTGTCAAACCGCGATCGAGCGCATCAAACTAGCTGGGCGTTCTTCGCATTTTTGTCCCCAGTGCCAGCCTTTACTGGCAGCAACTACATAATCTGCCCAATTTAAGACAGCATTAGGTTAACTTCCGCAGCGATCGCTTTGCCAATTTCTAAGGATGAGGTAGCAGCGGGGGAGGGGGCATTGCAAACATGGACAGAATGTTGCCCTTTGACAATTAAGAAATCATCGACAAGTTGACCGTTGGGTTGGAGTGCCTGCGCCCGCACACCTGCATGGGTGGGGACTAAATCATCGGCTTGCACGGCGGGAATTAGTTGCTGGAGGCTGCGTACAAATGCCGCTTTGCTAAACGAACGGATAATTTCTTGGATGCCCTCGTTGGCATGTTTGGCTGCAAGTTTCCAAAATCCAGGATAGGAGAAAATTTCCGCCATATCTTTGAGATCGAAATCGGTTTTCTTGTATCCTTCGCGCTTGAGACTCAGCACGGCATTGGGGCCTGCGTGGACGCTGCCATCAATCATTTTGGTAAAATGGACGCCCAAAAATGGAAAGTTGGGATTGGGCACAGGATAGATCAGGGTTTTGACCAGATCGCGTTTTTCGGGTTTGAGTTCGTAATATTCGCCGCGAAATGGGACAATCTGCGCCTGTGGATCGACATTGCCAAGTTTGGCAAGGCGATCGCTTTGCAGCCCACCGCAGTTGATTAGCAAGCGTGTTGAGAATGTGCCGCGATCGGTTTCTAAGATTTGCCCATCTGATGTGGGCGTGATTTTTTCGACTTTCGTATTGAGCAAAAGTTCGCCACCGCGATCGCGGACGATTTCGGCGTATTTTTGACACACCTGCCTATAGCTCACAATTCCCGTTGAGAAAACGCGAATTCCTGCCAAACATTGGACATGGGGCTCAATTTCTTTGACTTCCTCAGCACTGATTTTAGCGATTTGCAGCCCATTGGCTAAGCCACGCTGGAATAGGTTGTCTAGCTGAAGCAGTTCGTTTGCTTGTGTCGCAACAATGACTTTGCCACAGACCTCATGGGCAATGCCATGTTCGCGGCAAAATGCCACCATAGACCTGCAACCATCATGGCAAAACTTGGCTTTAAAACTGCCGGGGCGATAGTAAATGCCTGAATGAATGACCCCACTATTATTCCCAGTTTGATGAAATGCCCACTGGCTTTCTTTTTCGAGCAGGAGCAATTTTGCTTGGGGATATCGCTGACAGAGTGCCATCGCTGTCGCCAATCCCACAATTCCGCCACCAACGATCGCAAAGTCGTACATTGTGCCCCTCCGATCGTGATTCGATCGGCCTAAGACTTCATTCCAGCATAGCCAGCGGTCATATAGCCCTCAAAATAGAAAGGACGCATGAGAATGACAGTGTCAATCACATGAATGATGCCATTATCTGCCTCAATATCCGCTGCCACTACCGTAGCATTATTGACTTCAAATACAGTATCAGAGACTTGCAAGTCAATGGTGGTTCCTTCTAAAGAAGTCACTTTATCTAGTTTTGCTAGATCGGCTCTCGTATATTTGCCAGAGACAACGTGAAAGGTGAGGATTCGCGTTAATTGGGGAATATTTTGCACTAGGGTTGTAATGGTTCCCCCAGGGAGTTTGGCAAAGGCGTCATCATTGGGTGCAAACACCGTGAATGGACCAGGGCTCTTGAGTGCATCGACTAAATTTGCTGCTTGGACAGCAGTGACTAAGGTTTTAAATGCACCTGCACCGACCGCAATATCGACAATATCAGCCATAGGAATCTCAAGTTTTATAAAAACATCTTTAAGAATCGTAAACTATGGTTGCTGTGCCGAGTTGCTGCAATCCATAGAAATTCCTATAGGTTAACCATAGGGAATGTCAAGGTTCAAAATTCTATTTTTCTAGTCGCACGGCATACCACTGCCATGTCCCCGCATCGCCACAGTCAAGTTCGCAGGCAGTTTTGAGTAAGCGTTGCACTTGATCGTCGATCGCTGGAATTTTTTGTAAGTCTAACGGTAAATTATCCTGTATATCTGCGAGCAAACCGCGCAAGCAGTTCTCTAGCTCAGATGCCGTCATAAACTGTTCGGTCATGCTGGGTGCTAACACAACATAATTATCCTCGTAATACATGATGCTACTGGGCACGATTTCAATCTCCTTCGCTCATAACTGCCGTCGTTATGTACAATCTTGCCATGTCAGAGTTAGTCTCCCAAAAAATTGAAGCGATCCTTTATCTCAAAGGGCAAGCCATTACGATCGCCGAGATCGCGGAAATCTTAGCCTGCGATCAATCTACTGCCGAAGAAGGCTTGATCGATTTAATCGCTGAATATGCCCATCGCAATAGCGCGTTAGAAATTGCCGAAACCGATACTGGGTTCTCTTTGCGCTTGCGCGAAGAGTTTGCCGATCTCGTGCAAAAACTGGTTCCCAGCGATTTAGGGCGGGGAGCGTTAAGGACTTTGGCCGCGATCGCGCTCAAAAACCCAATTACCCAATCCGAACTGGTGGAATTGCGCGGCTCAGGGGCATATCCCCAAATCCAAGAGCTAGTCGAGCAGGGGTTTGTCCGCAAACGCCGTCAATCCGATGGGCGATCGTACTGGCTGCAAGTAACGGAAAAATTTCACCAATATTTTGAAATTGACGATCTGTCTAAGCTAGTCTGAGATCGCGATCGAAAGCGTAAGTTGCCATTCAGATTTGAATTGGCGAATCACCAATTCAAATCTCTAGCGCACAAACTTGAGGCTTTCCGTATTTTTGACAAAGAAGTCAGTAAAGAGGCTAATGATCGTGCGATCGCGGATTTTAATATTTGCCGTCAGAGACATCCCAGACTGCAAGTGAATTTCGCGACCGTTGACATTCAGAGTTTGTCGCTCGATCTGTACCTTGGCAGGGAAACGATAGGTGGGGTGGGTTTGGTCGGGTGGCAGCGCATCGGAACCAATCCAGATTAATTTCCCTTTAACATCGCCAAATTCGCTAAAAGGGAACGAATCAATGCGCACATCCACAGGCATATTCTCTTTAACAAACCCGATATCTTGGTTGGTGATAAACACTTTCGCAATTAACATGTCGTCAGGCACGATTTTGAGAACGATTTCGCTGGCGTTTGAATTTGCAACATAGCCTAGACCCGCTTTCAGTTCAAATACCGTACCCGATGCAGGGGCACGCAATTCTTGATATTTGAGAGCTACTTCAGCTTGACTGATTTGTCCTTCGATTTCGGCAAGCCGTTTGCTGTTTTCCACCAGAGCTTTAGTGAACTGGCTATCGATTTCCGCAATTCGTTTGGTATTGTCGGCAATTTGGCTCGTTAACTCCTTGCGCGTGGTATCAAAGGTATTGTTCAAACGTGCCTGTCCTTCTACGATCGCTGCTTTAAGCCGCATTTCCTCCTGCGCTAATTGGCGAATCTCTGATTCCGTGGTCTGTACCTGTTTCTTTTGGTTGAGATATTGAATTTGTGAAATCCCCCCCTCCTTGGCAAGTCCTTCAAGACCATCAAGAATTTTTTTGTCGATCGCTAGCGAATTCTGACGACCAGTGCGATTAATGCGAGTTTGGTTTAACTGTTCGATCGACTGGGCAATACTGGCATCCGCAGCCTGCGATCGCGAACTTAGCTCGGCTCTAGAAGCACTCAGTCGATCCTGCTGGTCGTCCGTCAAATTTGCCTCTCCACCATTCACCTGCATCCGATAAAGTTGCATTTCAGACACCAGCGCTTCACGGCTGCGAGCGAGGGCAAAAAACTCCGCAGGCACAGCCTTTGCTTTAGAAGGATCGATTGGCGATCGCTTCCCATTAAGGACATCCTGATAGAACTGGTTCTCCTGTTGCAGGTTTTTGCGCAACTTTTGTAGGGATTCAAGCTGAGCTTTGGCGGCGGTCGAGTCAATCCTTAACAGGACGTCCCCTTCCTTCACGCGCTGCCCATCCTGAACTAAAACCTCCTTAAGTACACCATTGGAGGGCGCTCGCACTTCTTTGACTGCACCCTGCGGCTCCAATTTCCCCTGGGCGGGAATGGATTCTTCGATCTTGGCGACCGAAGCCCAAACTAGCCCCACTGTCACGGAACCGAGTAATGTCCATAAAATCGTTTGAATCCACTTAGGCGATTGACTCAATGCCAAGGGCTGATCGAAGCTCTTTTTCGTCGCAGCAGGCAGTTTCTCGGGGGGGATCGTTTCTGAAAGCTTTGCCACATTCTCATGACCAACAGTCAAGTCTTGAGATATACCCGCTTCTATCTTCTGTGCTTGACTGCGATCGCGATTGTTACTTCGCTTATCTTTTTTGCGCTCGAACATATCTTATTTACCTTCACTAAACCGAATTTACACAAATCACTGAGCCTTGAATGGAGCCTTGAATGAATCTGGTTTACGATTCCCCTGCTGCCTCCTGCTGGCGATATAAGCAGTAATAGCGTTCCTGCATAGCCATCAGTTCGTGATGGGTTCCTTGCTCGGCAATACGTCCGCTATCCATCACCACGATCGAGTCAGCACTATGAATCGTAGCTAGACGGTGGGTGATAAAGAAAACCGTCCGCCCTCGAAACTCATCCGCCAAATTTAAGCAGACTTGACGCTCGGTATTGTAATCCAGCGCGCTAGTGGCTTCATCGAGAATGAGTAGTTGTGGCTTTTGCAAAACTGTCCGCGCGATCGCAATTCGCTGTCTTTGTCCGCCCGAAAGAGAAGAGCCGCGTTCTCCCACCCGTGATTCGTAACCCTGAGGTAACTGCATGATGAAATCGTGGGCACAAGCAGTTCGCGCTGCTGCAATGATTTCTTCGGGGGTAGCATCGGGATTAGTCAAGGCAATATTTTGCTGCACCGTACCATCAAACAGCAAGGTATCCTGTAAGACTACGCCAATCTGGCGGCGCAAAGAGTAAAGTTCGACTTTGCCAATGTCATATTCATCGATCAGAATCCTGCCTGCTTCGGGGTCATAGAGCCGCGATAGTAACTTCGTAAGCGTGCTCTTACCTGCACCACTGGTTCCAACCACACCGACAAACTTACCCGCAGGAACTTCTAAGTTGACATTATTGAGCTGCAAGTTGCCATTAGGATTGAAGCGGAAGTTCACACTCTCATAACGCACAGCCCCTTGAATGGCAGGCATGGGAATATTGCGACGACCCGCTTCTTCCTGTTCTTGGGGATGGTTGATAATATCGCTGAGTCGTTCGAGCGAGAGGGCGGTCTCTTGGAAGTTTTGCCAGAGCTGAATCAGACGTAGCAGGGGGGAAGTCGTATAGCCCGCAATGATGCGGAAGGCGATGAGCTGTCCCAGTGAGAGCTTGTTATCTAGTACCAGAAATGCACCGACCCATAACAACAACAGGTTAGAGAACTGATTTAAGAACTGATTCATCGAACCCGCTGTCGTGGAAGTGACCACCGTTTTAAATCCATCGGAAATGTAGCGTGCATAGCGACGTTGCCATTCCCAGCGCGATTGTAGTTCGATACTTTGGGCTTTAACCGTTTGAATCCCCGAAACCACTTCGACCAGATAGGACTGCGTGGCGGCATTACGTTCTGCCTTGCTACGAAGTTGCGATCGCACGATCGGTGCAACGATAAAGGTAAGCAGCCCAAAAATTGGCACAGTTCCCAATGCTACCAATGTTAAGAGCCAGCTATAACAGATCATCACAACGATGTAGACGACAGAGAAGACAGCATCAAGAACGACAGTGAGCGCCGTACCTGTGAGGAACTGACGAATATTCTCAAGTTCGCCAATGCGGCTAGAGAGTTCCCCTACAGAACGTTTCTCAAAATAGCGCAAAGGCAGTCTAACTAAGTGATCGATGGTTTCTGAACCTAGGGTTAGATCGATGCGATTGGTGGTATTCACAAATAGATAGGTGCGCAGGGCACTAATCACAGCTTCAAACACAGCCACTGTCAGTAGAAGAACGCCCAAGGTGTTGAGCGTAGCGGGTGCATTTTGGATAATCACCTTGTCAATAATCACCTGCGTGATCAGCGGATTTGCCAAACCCAACAGTTGCACGAAGAAAGAGGCAAACAGAACCGTAAGTAAAGGATTGCGATAGCGTTTGAGCGAAGGCAAGAACCAAGATATTCCGAATTTCTGTTTGGGGGTGTCCTTGGTGGGCTGGAGTAATAGAATTTGTCCTGACTCTCCCCAAAGATCGGCAAACTGAGCCGTTTTCTTCACGACAATCCCCTGTTCGGGAATGCCTAACACCTGTTCGCGATCGCTAGTTGTATAGAGCACTGCAAAGGTATCATGCCAAGACAACAGGGCAGGCGTAGGAACTTGGCTAATGGCGCTGGCAGGAATTGCCACCAACTGTCCGTTCAAGCCCATCAGTTCGGCGATCGTGCCACATAGTTGTAAAGAGATTTTGCCAGAGCGCTCGTATTGATTGGCGATCGCGCGTTTGATCGCATGGCGATTAAAGGGCATGTGCCAGTACTTTGCCAGCATCTCAAAGCAGGCCGCCGAAGCATCGACAGGGCCTCTACCGTGAATATGGGGGTAATCTTGGGCTTGGCGATCGCCCCGATCTGCCCACTGTTGCCGATCGGGCGCGTAAGGGATATCGAGTGCGGTGGGGAGTGGCGGTAAATCTTCTACGATCTCAGCGGTGGCAACAAAGGTATCGCGCAAACCAATTAAACGTAGCGAACCTCCTGATGCGATATCGATGAAATCATTTTTGGCATGGAGTTTGGTTCCAACGGGAAGCGTAAGATTTTGTCCGCCACTGACGAGCCAAATAAAATCTGGATCGAGTTTCGTAAAGGTGTTTCTACCCGATGAGAAAGTAATCGTGGCAGCATCTTGCAGAGCCTCGCGGGCAAGTTGGGGAAAATTGCTAGGCGCTTGGGCGCGTCGATCCATTTCTAATGCCAAGAGATCGAAGACCTCAGAAGCAGAAACTTGGTTGGTAAAAGCTGCCTTAAAGGCTGGATCGCGATCGCAAAATTTTTCAAAATCATCCGCATCTAGTGCTAAACAAGTACTTTCCACTGAAGCGATCGCAGTATCGCAGGGCACATTACGGATCAAACTTGCCCAGCCGATCGCCGCCCCGGGCTTGAGAATTTCTAAGGTGGTCGGGAATGTGGTTTTGGGTACTTGAGCGATCAGTCTTGCCTGACCTTCCCATAAAAACAGAACTTGGGCTGGCATGGTTTCGCGACGTAAGATCACCTGCCCCATGCGATAGCGTAGCGGCTGTAAGCGTTCCCTCAGTTCTCTCAAAACAATGCGATCGAGGTTCTGAAACGCTGGGATGCGATCGAGAAAGTCCTGAATAGCATCGGTGTTGGTAGTCATGCAAAATTAACGCTATGAATAGGGCATCGAAGTCAAGGTTAAAACCAAAGCATACAAACAAGAAACGTCTCAGTCAGCAATCAGGATTCAGGTTCTCCTAGGATTGCGCTAAAAACTTACCATACCCCGCACATTTTGCTGCAAACCCAAATCAATATTTCGGGAAATTTTAAGACCTAGATCCTATGTTTTGAAGAGCTATCTCTGCGATCTAGATCCCAACTTTGTGATGACGTGAGACACGTGTTGCCCTGACTTTCCTGAATATATTATGACAAAGGGCTCGGGGAAATAAGAAATTTACAAACTTTAAAGACTGAGGTCTTAGGGGAAGAGAATCATGCTTGAGAACCAGAATAGAGTTAGCGCTCAGATCCCCAACTTTTTCTAATTGAGTCAAAAAAATCTGCAAGTTTACCTAAAAAGTCGGGGATCTAAATCTTATTCAGGAACTACAGACTTTATTGTAGAAGAACGTAGATATAGGCGATCGCTCTTTGAGTTCAGAAATTGAAGAGTAATTTTCTCTTATAGAACGATGGGCGATCGCTGATTGAAATGGGACGTTCGGCGATTGCTGGCTGGTGAAGTGAGTAGCGATCGTTTTGAAGCATTACGAGACAAATATTTTATTCAAAGCTTCTAAAACCTCAATGTTCTACTGACTTGAAATTTTAAAGAGCTTGTAAATTCACACATGAATTTGTAAGCCCAAAAGATTTATCTTTCTCTTAACCAAAATTCCTCTCTTCTCTTAACCCAGACCTACGAAGTTTTCCTATAGGCTAATGTGAGCAAATTTTATGGGATTCAGGAAGGTGGACGCGCTGAGATAGCGATCGGGCTTTATGAAGTCTTGGATCTGAACAAAGAACTAAATATTTTTTTCCCTTAATCTCAGGTGAAATTATTTCCCTATATCTTGGGGATTTTTTGTCGTGGGAATGTATTCAGCCAAACCTCAAAGAACAGTTCTAAGAATCACCCCAGCACTTTGAGCGAGGTTCTGATGTTATTGGCTTCAAGTTATCGGATACGTATCAAAACAAGCTAGTGAGAATTATTTAACCATGGCACCTTCAATTCTGACTCCAGGAGATATTGCGATCGTTGGCTACATCACAAATGGTAGTCCCGACTCTTTTTCTTTCGTCAACCTAGCACCCATTGATGCAGGAACAGTTATTTACTTTACAGATAATGGATGGACTGGAACGGGATTTAGAGGTTCGTCGGCAACGGATGGCGATGGCAATGAAAACTTGATCCGATTTACTGCCGTGAATGATATTGCTGCTGGCACTGTCATTCGAAGCACTGACACCTCAGCGAACTTTACTTGGACGAAATCAGGAGCGATCGGCACCACCTCTTCAGGCTCTTACAACGATTTATCTCTCAGCCAAAGCGCAGAGCAAATCGCAGCATTTCAATCAAGCAACCCGACTAATCCGCTCAACGCTGGCATCACCGCGTTGTTTCAAATTGATGACACGGGTACTTTCGAGAATGCTACAGATAGTGGGACAGGGAACGTTATTCCAGGATTGTCGCAGGCTGGTAACACCGCAGTTCTATTCAACAATACGGCAACTTACGCAGCATTTAACTTGAATGCCCTGAGCACTAGCACAAAAGAGCAATGGCTAGCAGCAATTAATAATTCCGCCAACTGGACATTTAGCAACTTAACAACGTTGCCCACTGGCAGTATCCCGATCGCAGGCGGCATTACAACGCCGAATGTGAACCTCTCTGTTAGCTCTAATACGGGTTCGGAAGAAAACTTAACTATTGTTACCGTCACTGCCACTGCTTCTAGTGCAGTTACTGGCGATCAAAGCGTTACCGTTGCTGTGAATGGGCTTGGTATTACTACAGGTGACTATACGCTAAGTAATAATGTCATCACGATCGCGAATGGTGCTACCACAGGTTCTGTGACCTTTACAGTTGTGGATGATGTTTTAGTTGAAGGTACAGAAACTGCCACATTAAGCATCAGCAATCCATCTTCAGGAATTATTTTAGGTAGCACTACCGCTTTAAATATCACGATCGCCGACAATGATGTTGTGGTCGCTCCCACCGTTCGCATTCACGATATTCAAGGGGCTACCCACCTTTCACCCCTGAACGGTCAGGCTGTGCAAAACGTGCAAGGGATTGTTACCGCGATCGCCTCAAATGGCTTCTACATCCAAGACCCTACGCCTGATGCCAACGATGCGACCTCTGAAGGAATTTTCGTGTTTACAACCAACGCCGCAATTCTAGGCGCACGAACAGTTGGCGAAGCAGTATTAGTGAGCGGCACAGTTTCCGAATTCCGTCCAGGTGGCAGTGCCAATAACCTAACCGTTACCGAAATTGTCAACAACAGTGGCGTTCAAGCTCTAAGTGTTTCGGCTTGGACAAATCCACCTACGACAGCGATCGCACCGACTGTTCTAGGAAATGGCGGGCGAGTAATTCCCACATCAGTGATTGAAAATGATGCTACCAATGTGGAGAATAATGGGATCTTCGACCCCACTCAAGATGGCATCGACTTCTACGAAAGTCTAGAAGGAATGCTGGTGCAAGTGAATAATCCCGTTACTACTTCACCCACGGCAAAATTTGTAACATCAGTACCATCAGTAACATCAGAAGAAATTTGGGTGTTAGCAGACAATGGAACCAATGCTACCAGTCTCACCAGCAAAGGTGGCAGCCTGATTACATCCAGTGATTTCAATCCTGAAAGAATCCAGATCGACGATCTGAACAATTCCCTTGTATTGCCCGATGTGAATGTCGGCGCTCAGCTTAGCTCCGTTACTGGTGTCGTTAACTACGATTTCAACAACTACGAAGTTTTGGTTTCAACTGCGCCAGCGGTGATGCAACCATCAACTTTACAAAAAGAGGTCACCAACCTAACGAGCAGTGCCACACAATTGACGGTGGCAACTTTCAATGTGGAAAACCTCGATCCTAGCGACACAACATTTAATGCCTTGGCAAGTGCGATTGTTTCCAACATGAAGTCGCCAGACATCATTAATCTCGAAGAGATTCAAGATAATAACGGCGCAACTAACGATGGTACGGTTGATGCAAGTGTAACCTTGCAAACGCTGATTAACGCGATCGCAGCCACTGGCGGGCCTACTTACGAATATCGCCAAATTAACCCAGTCAACAATCAAGATGGTGGTGAGCCTGGGGGCAACATCCGCGTAGCTTTCCTATTTAACCCCAATCGCGTCAGTTTTGTTGAAGGTTCATTGCAACGCTTGACCGATGCCAACCTTGCTGATGGTGATGCCTTCGCTAGTAGCCGTAAACCTCTCGTAGGCAAATTTGTCTTTAACCAACAGGAAGTGACTGTCATTGGCAACCACTTCAACTCTAAAGGCGGCGATCAACCTCTATTTGGACCTAATCAACCACCGACATTAAATAGCGAAGTACAACGCAACCAACAAGCCACCATCGTCAAAGATTACGTGCAAGGTTTGCTCGCAACCAATCCGAATGCCAATATCGTTGTGGCAGGTGACTTAAATGATTTTGAGTTCTCTAATCCTCTCAGTACTCTAGAAAGTGGTGGATTGAATACTCTAATCGAAACCCTGCCAGCCAACGAGCGCTATACCTATAACTTTCAAGGTAATGCCCAAGCGCTAGATCAGATTTTGGTGAGCAACAATCTCAGTAGCAAACTCGATGGTTTTGATGTCGTACATATTAACTCTGAGTTTGCCGATCAAGTTAGTGACCACGATCCGAGCGTGGCAAGGTTCAATCTCCCATCTCCCAATCAAGCTTCCTATACCCTGCAACTGCTTCACTACTATGGTGAGAGTGGCTTACTTGGCGTTGAAACTGCACCAATCATGGGTGCGCTGATCGACAAATTTGATGACCAATACAGCAATACTTTAGTCATTGGTGAAGGCGATAGCTATATTCCTGGACCTTGGTTGGTTGGCGGCTCCGACCCTTCGCTAAATGTAGTGCCTGGCATCGGCAGCACAGCACTCGGTCGTCCTGACATTGCGATCATGAACGCTTTTGGAACTGATGTTTCAGCACTAGGCAATCATGAGTTCGATCTTGGTTCGCCAGTTTTGCAAAGTGCGATCGCACCCTCAGGAGCTTGGACTGGTGCGCAGTTCCCTCTGATTACATCCAATTTAAACTTCAGTGCTGACAGCTCGTTACGAGGTCTAGCCGATGCCTCGCTCGGTGGTACGGCAACGAACGCATTCGCTGGCAAAGAAGCTTCCACAATCAAGGGTAAGATTGCGCCCTATACCGTAGTAACTCAAGGCGGAGAGAAGATCGGTATCGTTGGCGCTACCACCTACGATCTGTTGAGTAAGACCTCGCCGAATGGCACTGTACCGAAGGACGATGGCATCCCATCTACCGATGATTTGCAGGAGGTCGCGGCATATATTCAAGCTTCAGTGGATGCGCTCAAAGCACTTGGCATTAACAAGATCGTGATGGTGGATCAGCTAGACACCATTGATCGCAACAAAGCCCTTGCTCCCTTGGTTTCTGGCATCGATGTGATGGTTGCTGGTGGTGGACATGAGCGCTTGGGCGATGCAAATGATACGGCTGTTGGCTTTAACGGTCATTCCGCCAACTTCGTCGATACCTACCCCATTGTCACTGCTGGATCTGACGGTAAGCCAACTTTGATTGTTACTACTGATACCGAATATTCCTATCTCGGTCGCCTCGTAGTGGATTTCAATGCGAATGGCGAGATTATTCTTCCCAATCTCAATCCAATAATTAATGGAGCCTATGCGTCAACTGAGGCTAACCTTCAGGCTGCCTATGGTACGACACAGACAGCAGCTCAGATCGTCGCCAGTAGTGCGATCGGCTCTAATGTCAATGCCATCACACAGGCAATTAACAATGTAATTATCTCCAAGGACAGCAACATCTTTGGCTACACCAACGTTTATCTGGAAGGCGATCGCGCTTTCGGTCGAGCGCAGGAAGTCAACCTTGGCGACATTACCGCCGACGCTAACTTGTTCAAAGCCAAGCAAGCTTTAGGCAATGGTGCTGTTCTCGCCTCGCTAAAGAATGGCGGTGGTATCCGCGCCTCAATCGGCTCGATCGACGAAGTGACCTTTGCTAAGGTTGCACCAGAAGCGAATCCAACAGCTAACAAGCCAGCAGGAGCGATCTCGCAGCTCGATATTGAAAACGCGCTTCGCTTTGATAACAAGCTGATGGTATTCGACACGACCCCTCAGGGACTGCTGAATATTCTGAACTATGCAGCTGGGCTTGCTCCTGGTAATGGTGGCTATGCGCAGATCGGCGGGGTTCGCTTTTCATACGATCCCTCAAAGGCAACGGGGCAAAAAGTACAGGATGTTGCGATCTACGATCTCGACGGCAACCTTGTCGCTAAAGTCGCGGACAATGGGGTAGCGCTCGCAGGCGCACCAGCAAAGATTAGCGTTGCGGTTCTGAACTTCACGGCAAACGGAGGCGATGGCTACCCGATTAAGGCAAATGCCGATAATTTCCGCTATCTACTTAACGATGGTACTCTGTCAGCTCCGATTGATAAGTCTTTAGACTTCACTGCTGTTGCAAATGTACCTGCTAATACCCTTGGCGAACAGAAGGCGTTCCAAGACTTTCTGCAAGCTTTCTACAGTACGCCGCAGACAGCCTATTCCGTTGCTGATACTGCAGCTTCACAGGATTTGCGAATCCAAAACCTAAATGAGAGAGCGGACACTGTTTTGGGTGCTGTGGTTAACGGAGCTAGCCTAGTGAGCACCATTACAGTGGCTGGCAATGCAACCGATTTGTTCCCAACCAATGGTGGAAATGGCGGAGCCAATATCAATCGTTTAGGTGGTTTTGGATCTGATTTCTTCTACGACTATCGTACGGGTTTCTATTATGGATTGGCAGATCGCGGTCCTGGGGGTGGCACAATCCCTTACCAAACTAGAGTCGAAAAGATCTCCTTGACTGTTGACCCAACAACTGGGGCTGCTTCCAACTTCCAAGTAGTGCAAACTATTCCCTTCTATATCCCCGCAGGTACTACCCTAAATGGGGTCACCTACACCATCGATACTCCCTTCAATGGACTTAACTCTAAGCTACTTCCCGATGGCGGCAATGGCAGCCTTCTAGCTTCAAGCCAAGATCCAGAAGGATTTGTTGTCGGAGCGAATGGTAATTTCTTTGTTTCCGATGAGTATGGCCCATCCATTTATGAATTTGAGCCAACTGGGAAATTTGTTCGAGCCTTCACACCACCTGCGAATGTATTGCCTAAAGTAAATGGTGCTCCATACTATGCAGGCGATGTCTCCTCTACTACGGGTCGCCAAGATAACCGAGGTTATGAAGGATTAGCAATCAGTCCCGATGGCACAAAACTATTTGCTGTCTTCCAAGATCCTTTGCAAGAAGAGGGATCTGGTGGCAGTAACCCAGGGCGTAGCAGCCGTAACGTACGTATTGTCCGCTATGACGTTGCAACTGGTTTGAGCGATGCTCAATACATTTATCAGTTAGAATCTCTGGTCGATATTAACAATCGCATTCCAGGATCTTCCAACGATTTTGGGACAACTGCTCAAGGGCGCAACATTGGTGTTAGCTCCCTTGTTGCTATCAATAGTAACGAACTGCTTGTACTGGAACGAGATAATCGAGGTATTGGCGTCGATCCAGCGAGCAACCTCCCGATCGGCTCGAAGTTAGTTTACAAGATCGATCTGACGGGAGCCACCAATGTTAGCGGAATTTCTTTAGCAGGCACTAACACGCTCCCTGCTGGTGTTACTCCTGTCAGCAAGACTGCGTTCTTAGATATCGCAGGTGAGCTTAAAGCTGCGGGTCAGACTGTGCCAGAGAAAATTGAAGGCTTGGCGATCGGTCCTCAACTGGCGGATGGTTCCTTCGCGCTCCTGATTGCCACTGATAACGACTTCAGCGTGACGCAAAACGGCAGCGGCACTCAACTGGATGTATATACAGATGGGACGCAACAAGCGATCGATTCTGCTCCCCCTACTTCTGGAGCAACATTGCTGCCTAGCTACGTTTACTCATTCAAAACTCAGGCAGGTGCACTGAATGTCACCCCTGTCTTTGATTTTAGTACCAACAACTACAGTGTCGCCGAGGGCAACAACCCAAACGTCTCCACGAATGCAACAGTTCGTGTAACCCGACGTGGAGATGTATCAGGGACAAACTCAGTAGTGCTAAATTTGACTGATGGGACTGCAACGGGCGGTGTAATTCCCACTCAAGCCATAACCAAAGGAGTAAGCAGTTCAGCAACGCCTTACTTGATTCCAGTAACATCGGGAGTCAATTTGACCTCCATCCTAACAGTAGGAGACTCCATCAACGGGTACAAAATGGTTGGGATTCCCGATGGACTAGGCACCTTCGACAACGGGAATGGTACATTCACCCTATTGATGAACCACGAACTTGGCAGTACCAGTGGCGTTGTTCGCGCTCACGGCGGTACTGGCGCTTTCATTTCTAGTTGGGTGATTAACAAATCCGATTTATCGGTTGTTAGTGGCGGCGATCTGATTCAGAACGTTTACAACTGGGACACCGCTAACCAAAAATCTAATACCACCACGAGCACGATTAACTTTAATCGCTTTTGCTCTGCCGATCTCCCATCTGTAACAGCTTTCTATAACCCTACCACTGGACTCGGCACGCAAGAGCGCATCTTCATGGATGGAGAAGAGGGTGGTGCTACTGGCTATCAACTAGCCACGATCGCTACAGGTGCCCATAAAGGCGATACTTATATCCTCGGCAAATTCGACCTCTCTACTAACGGCTCTGGGTTGACTGGTGTTGGTGCGTGGGAAAACGCCCTCGCCAATCCCTTCGCCCAAGACAAGACCATCGTGATTGGAAATAATGACGGTGGCACAGGCATTATGAACAATGCTGTCGCAGTCTATGTCGGTACGAAGACAAATACGGGTACTGAGATTGATAAAGCGGGTCTGACCAATGGCACGCTCAAGTTCATTAATGTATCTGGTAACGCAGTGGAGATTGCTAACGCCACTACCCGTGCTACCAATATCACAAGTGGCACTGCTTTCACCCTAAGCGGTATGGCTTCAACCACCTTCTCTCGTCCTGAAGATGGTGCGTGGAATCCTCTCGATCCTAGTCAGTACTTTTTTGTCACGACTGATCGTCTCGACCAAGTGGCTGATGGCGTTGGTACTCAGGTCGGTCGCAGTCGTCTCTGGCGCTTAAATTTCACCGATATCACTAACCCCGATCTAGGCGGCACGATCGACTTATTGCTCGATGGTACCGAGGGTGGCAATATGTTTGACAATATGGCGGTTGATAAATACGGCCACATTCTGCTCCTAGAAGATGTTGGGAATGCCGCTCACAACGGTAAAGTCTGGCAGTATGACATTGCCACCGATAGCTTGAAAATGTTGGCTAAGCACGATCCTGCTCGCTTCGGCGATATTGGGGTTTCTCCAACAGCACCATTCACTCAGGACGAGGAAGCTTCGGGAATTATTGACGCTCAAGATATTCTTGGTCCAGGCTGGTTCTTTGTCGATACGCAAGCCCACTACACCATTACTGGGGAACTGGTAGAAGGCGGTCAATTACAAGCGCTCTTTAACCCCGACACCTATAACTCGGCGGTGGATTACAACAACAAGCCTATTACGGTTACTTTCGCTCCGGGCGAAACATACAAGGATGTGCAGATCCCCATTGTGGGAGATATTCATCCTGAAAGCGATGAGACGGTAAACCTGAGTTTGGTTAATCCTAGCGCTGGAATAGTGGGTACAAAGCAGCCCACCGCAGTTCTAACCATTGCGAACGACGACATCAATAGCGCACCAGTCCTAACTGGTTCTAAGGCAATCCTCGTGGGTGGTAAAGAAGATACTGCTTATACGATCGCTTTACCCAGCCTACTCACGGGGTTCACGGATGCCAATAACGATGTGCTGTCTGTGGCTGGTCTCACTGCAACCAATGGCACGCTTACCAATAATGGAAACGGCACCTATAGTTTTGTACCAAACACCAACTTCAACGGCACAGTTAATCTGAGCTACAACGTCATCGACGGTAAAGGTGGCATTACACCAGCAACCCAATCCTTCGCGATCGCTGCCGTGAATGATGCCCCAATCCTCACGGCTGGATCTCTTACCCGTAAAGTTAGCGGAAATTTGAGTCAGCCGATTACTGGGATTAGCATCAGCGACATTGATGCAGGCGAAACACTCAATGCCACAGTTCAAGTTACTTTGACAGCAGGTAAGGGTGTTCTAACTTTAGGTGCTACTACTGGATCAACAGGAACTACCACTGGCAGCAACATCACCTTTAGCGGCGCGATCGCCGATATCAACGCAGCCTTGGCAACCCTTACCTACAAGGGCAATCCGAATATCCTCGGGCTTGGTGCAGATACGATTAACCTCACGGTTAACGACCTAGGTAACACCGGAAGCGGTGGTTCCTTGACGGACAGTAAAGCGATCGCGCTGAATATCTACAACACCCAAAACGGCACGAGTGGCGACAACATTTTCGCTGCTACCCCTTATCCCGATGAAATCCTTGCTGGAGATGGCAGCGATCGCGTCATTGCCGATATCTTTAACCTCCAACAAAACGACATTCTCGATGGTGGTACTGGCAGCGATCGGCTGACGATCTTCGGTGGTACATCCACTGATAATCTCACGCTCAATATCTCAGATACTGGCGTCGATCTACTCGCAGGGCTACTCGGTCTCAGTGGAACCACGATTAATAATTTCGAGAGTTTTGACTTCTCTAACTTCCTTGGTAGTCTGGCTGCTACGGGCAGCAGTCAAGCTGACGAAATCATCGGAGGATTCGGCAACGATATCCTTGATGGGGGTGCTGGGAATGACAAGCTCAAAGGTGGGCTGGGTGACGATCGCTATATCGTTGATTCCACAGGCGACCTCGTGACGGAGCTAGCCAATGAAGGCATCGATACGGTTCAATCGAACGTCAATTGGACGCTTGGCAACAATCTAGAAAATCTAACGCTGACTGGTAATGCTATTTCGGGTACGGGTAACAGTCTGAACAACATCATGATTGGCAACAACCTCGACAATACGCTCAGTGGTGGATCTGGAAACGATATCCTCGATGGGGGTTTAGGGGCTGACAGCTTAAATGGTGGTTCGGGCAACGATACCTATATCGTCGATAACATCAACGATGCTATCACTGATTCATCAGGTACGGATACTGTTCTCTCTAGCATTGACTGGACTTTAGGTAGCAACTTGGAGAATCTGACCCTCACGGGCACTGGCGATATCAACGGCACTGGCAACAGTCTCAAAAATGCGATCGCTGGCAACAGTGGTAACAACATCCTTAATGGTGGTTCTGGCGCTGATACCCTCATAGGAGGTGCTGGTAATGACACCTATATCGTCGATAACACAGGCGATGTGGTTACCGAGTTGGCAAACGAAGGAACGGATACGATTCTCTCGAGCGTCACCCGTACGCTGGATGCCAATGTAGAAAACCTTACGCTGACAGGAACCAGTTCTATCAGTGGCATTGGTAATAATCTTGATAATACGATCGTGGGGAATAACGGCAACAACACGCTCGATGGTGGTGTTGGTGTGGATACTCTCATTGGTGGTCTGGGCAACGATACCTACATCGTCGATAACTTGGGCGACACGATTGTTGAAGGATTGAACCAAGGTACAGACCTCGTAAAAGCAAGCGTATCTTGGACGTTGGTCGATAACCTAGAGAATCTGACGTTAACTGGCTCCTCAGACATCAACGGTACTGGCAATAGCGTCAATAATGTCATCACAGGCAATAACGGCAACAACATCCTCAGTGGTGGATTTGGCAACGATACGCTCACAGGTGGGTTAGGAGCTGATACGCTTGTTGGAGGGAATGGCAATGACACGCTCAACTTGGGGCTCAATGATGGCGCAGTCGATCGGGTCGTCTACAACCTCGGCGATGGCAGTGACTCAGTGAATCAATTCATTCGCGGGCTTGGCGGAGATCTCCTCCAGTTCAATGGAATTGCTGCTGTTGATGTGCGAACCGTGAATGGAAACACGCAGTTCCGTCTAGGTGATGGCGTTGCTGGCAATGCTGGGTTTGGTAATGGTTCGCTGTTGCTAACTTTGAATGGAGTCAATGGGTTCACGGCTGGGAATATTAACGACAATGTCCTAGCTGGTTCAATTCCTACGGTCTTCCAGTTTAGCTAAAGTCCTATAGCAGTCCTAATTCCTGTAGTTCCTCGGATTTTAACAATCCTATTAGAACTGAGAAATTAACTGGTTTCGATCCCCGACTTTTCTAAAAAGTCGGGGATCTTGCATTTACGAATGTAAAATACATGGGTAGAGCTTGCTGACAAAAGGTTGAACCCTTGGAAAACCAACTTTTTCAAGAGCCTGTACATTCCTAATCTCTCTTAGCCCATGATGCCCCAAGACAATAGCGCAGGACAATCAGACATATTTCTCGGGCAGTTAGCGATTTATCGCTTGCTGCCTACCTTTAAGCGAGAATCTGCCATCGATCGCGCGATCGCCAACCTAAGTCTCAGTCCAGAAGAAATTAACCTAGCCTTACAACAGTTTCAGCAGCGCTATCAATTAACGACACAGGAAGCCTTACAGAATTATTGTCGCATTTACAACCTCACGGATCAACTGCTCCAGGCGATCGCCCTGCGCGAATTTAAAGTCGAAAAATTTAAGCAGCAAACATGGGGAAATCGCCTAGAATCAACCTTTTTGAATCGAAGAGCTACCCTAGATCGAGCTGTCTACTCCTTGATTCGCCACAAAAATCCCGAGCTTTTGCAAGAACTCTTCTTTCGCATTCAAGCAGGAGAGCAATCCTTTCACGAACTTGCATCGCTCTACTCGCAAGGGGTAGAAACCCAAACAGGAGGGATGATTGGGCCTATACCGCTCAGTAAGCTGCATCCACTTATGGCAGAGAAACTCCGTAACAGCCGTCCGCAACAAGTTCATCCTCCATTTCTGTTAGAGGAATGGTTTGTAATTTTGCGTCTAGAGAAATTTCTGCCTGCACAATTTGACGAGCAAACCAAACAAATTCTACTCAATCAACTGTTTGAGGAATTTTTGCAGGAACCCAGTGCAACCCCGATCGGCAATTCCCCAACACAAACACCTAATTAGGGTCTATCCCTGTAGATAGGTTGACAGCAGGATTGTAAGTTACAATAATGTAAGTAGTTACTTACATACTAAGCAATGAATAGTTCCAAACACAGTCCTGCCAAGACACGCGATCGCGTGTTAAAAACAGCCGTAGAGGTATTTGCCACAGAAGGAATAGCTGGAGCAACTACCCGCGAGATTGCGCGTCAGGCTGGTGTGAACGAATTAACCATATTCCGTCATTTCCAGAGCAAAGAACTATTGCTGAAAGCTGTAGTGGAGTACATTACCGCATTACAAGCAGAAGCTCTGAACAATCAAGACGAATGGACGCAGGACTTGCGCCTCGATCTTTTACACTACGCCCAGATTTACAGTAACCACCTCGAACAGCACGAAGCCCTAGTCAGAATGTTTATTGGAGAAGCCAAACGCCATCCTGAAGAGGCACTGCGAGTGACGCAGGAAGCCATGATGCCCCTGCGCGAAAAGCTGATTGCTTACCTAAGGAATGGTGTAGAGAAAGGCAGCGTTCGTTCCGATCTAGACCTTGCCCTTGCGATCGATGCGTTTACTGGAATGCTGCTCTCAGGAATGCTGCGCCAGCACATTTCTCCGATTCCACGGGGCTATAGTCGCGATCGCTATATTGAGGGTTGTGTCGATTTATTCGTAGGTGGAATTAGTCCCTGCGTAGCGAACTCAGATCCATGTTCTTCTCAAAGCACAACCTAAGCAGTTCCCATAAAAGCATCTTTATTATCCCTTACACAATCATTCATTCGCAGACAAACCATCTCAGGTAGGAAAGAGAAAATGAAACGGACTCAGGCTCCTGACTTAGACATTGAAGCTAAGCCAGATCGACTTCTAATCTCAAAAAATCAAAAGACTTCTGAACTCACGGAAGTAGAAACAGCCATTCCCCAAAGCGAAGTACTGCCAGACATTACTTCAGACGCAGAGAAAGATCGAGATGCTGATGATACGACTCATTCTAAGTCTCGTTTCCTAAATAGGCGTAATTTATTTTGGATAGCTGGCGCGATCGCCCTTGGCATTAGTTCCATTGGGGGATGGCGGTGGTGGCAATTTCAGCAAACCCATATCATTACTGAGAATGCCCAAATCCAAGGTCATCTTTCGCCGATTTCCTGCAAAATCTCTGCGACAGTTCAGCAAGTTTTGGTCAAGGACGGTGACTATGTCAAAGCTGGACAGCCGATGATTATCTTAGAAAATCAGGATTTAACTTTAAATTTGCAGCAGGCACAAGCCAAGTTACAAGCTGCCAAAGCACAGGTACAAAGCGCAATAGATACAGTACAGCTAACGAGTCAGACCCATTCAACGCAGGTGCAGCAAGCACAAGCACAACTGGTTGTCAGTCAGTCTTCTATTCGTGCCGCCCAAGCAAATGTAAATCAGGCAGAAGCTGCGATCGCAGCAAACCAAGCAAAAGTAGCCCAAGCCCAGACGGAGGTCAACAAAGCGCAAGCGGATTTTCGTCGATATACAGATCTCTACCAAGGAGGTGCGGTCTCAGCACAACAAACCGAATCTGTGAAGGCTGCCTATGAGAATGCTCGGGCAAATCTCGCGGCTGCCAATCGCATCGTCGAGCAGGCTCAAGCGGAAAGAAGCAACGCGCAAGCCCAACTTCAAAAAGCAGAGGCAGAAGCAGAAGTTACGAAGGGACAAGCCGCAGAGACCGATGTCGCAGGGCAGAATGTGGTCGTACAGCAAGACCAAAAGCAGATAGCCCAAGCTCAAGTAGCACAGGCAAATGCTGATATTGCTCTAGCACAGCAGCAATTGGAATACACCATCATTAAAGCGCCTGTAAGTGGTTATGTCGGAAAGCTGACCGCTCAAGTCGGTCAAAAGGTTCAGCCTGGGCAAGCCCTCATGTCTGTAGTACCGCTACAAACCGAGCAGGTGTATGTGGAAGCGAACTTTAAAGAGACGGCACTGCAACACTTACGGCTGGGTCAAACCGCAGAAATCGAAGTGGATGCCTATCCTGGTGAAGTATTTCGGGCGACTGTGGCTGGCATCAGTCCTGCAACGGGGGCTAGCTTTGCTTTACTCCCTCCAGATAATGCTACGGGCAACTATAACAAAGTCATACAGTGGCTCCCTGTGCGTTTAGCCTTCCGCCCTGATGCCGATCCCCAACACAAATTGCGAGCAGGACTGAGCGTTAAGGTCACGGTAGATGCTGAAACTTCAGCGGATACGACGAAAACCGATCGCTAAATGCGTCAACCCCATTCTTGCGCCTACTCTTAAGAATCCTATCGATTGACTATGGCTATAAACTCTAAGCGGTTGTCTGGCAAAGCGGCTAAACGTCCGGCAGATGACCAGAATGGATACATCCAAGGTCCTTTGAAGTGGGCGATCGCTTTCACCGTTTCTCTCGGTGCCATTCTCGAAGTGATCGATACCAGTATTGTCAATGTTGCCCTCAAAGATATGCAATCTAGTTTAGGGGCAACCATCAGCGAGATTGGCTGGGTGATTACGGGATATGCGATCGCAAACGTCGTTCTCATTCCCCTATCCGCTTGGCTAGGCGATTACTTTGGCAAAAAGACCTACTTCGTTTTCTCGATGGTGGGATTTACGATCGCATCGGTTTTATGTGGCTTTGCGGTCAATCTCCCCATGCTCGTCATCTGCCGAATTCTGCAAGGACTTTGCGGTGGAGGACTGCTAGCAAAAGCCCAAGCCATCCTATTTGAAACCTTCCCACCCTCCGAACAAGGTTTAGCCCAGGCAGTATTCGGCGTTGGCGTAATTGCAGGACCTGCGATCGGTCCTACCCTAGGCGGATATTTAACCGATGGTTTGGGTTGGCGTTGGATCTTCTTTATCAATTTACCCATTGGTATTCTGGCAGTCGCGATGGCATTGTTATTTTTACCCAAGAATCGCAGTAAGAAAGAGCAGGTTAAGCAAAAAGTTGACTGGTGGGGAATTGGTCTTTTAGTGGTTGCCGTTGGAAGCCTGCAAACTTTTTTAGAAGAAGGCGAAAAAGACGATTGGTTCTCATCGCGTTTTATCGTGACCTTAGCAGTGTTTGCTGTTGGAGGACTGGCACTCTTTATCTGGCGAGAATTGACCACCAAAGCACCCGCAGTCGATCTGCGGATATTACGTCACCGTTCCTTAGCTGCGGGCAGTCTTTACTCAGGCATTTTAGGCATGGGTCTCTATGGGGCTCTCTTTGCCGTACCGCTGTTTACGCAGAGCGTACTGGGATTCACTGCAACCCAGACGGGCTTGCTCTTGGCTCCAGGAGCGCTAGCCTCAGCAACTGTGATGATTCTCCTCGGTAAGCTATCCAACAAAATCGATCCGAGACTATTAATTGCCAGTGGGGCGATCGGAACGACTTTAGTTATGAATCAACTGGCAACGATTACGCCTCAAACGGGAACCGAAGAATTATTTATGCCTTTAATTTGGCGCGGCGCTACGACCGTACTGATGTTTTTACCCCTAAGTTTAGCTACCCTAGGTTCGCTGCCCAAGGAAGCCGTTTCATCGGGATCGGGCTTTTACAATTTGACGCGTCAGCTTGGGGGGAGTATCGGCATCGCCATCCTTACAACGCTACTAGCCCAGCGGGAAGCTTTCCATAAATCAGTATTGCTCGCTAAGCTTAGCCCTTACAACCTAGAGACCAACGAACGCCTCGACCTACTCACTGGCGTATTCCAACAGGGTGGCTCAGATGCAACCACTGCTCACCAGCAAGCCCTTGCAAGTCTTGAGAACCTAGTCAATCAGCAAGCTGCCGTTCTATCCTATGCTGACATTTTTCACTTTGTGGGAATTGTATTCCTCTGTTCTCTGCCTTTGATTCTATTTTTAAGCAAGCCTAGATCTGGAGCCAAAGCTCCCGTAGCCCACTAGTTCGTAGCGATCGCGGCGAACTGCGAAACCGCACCCCATCGTTTTTGCGTCAAAGCCAGAAGTCCTGATTGAAAATCATTGAAAATCAAAATCTCCAGATTTGCCGCCACTTTTATGGATGAGCCTGACATTAGAAATCACCATCGTTTTTTCTAGCGCTTTTGCCATATCGTAGATCGTCAGAGCCGCAACGGTCGCAGCCGTGAACGCTTCCATTTCTACCCCTGTCTCCGCTTTGGTCGTTACCTCTGCTTCAATTTGATACCCTGGGATATTTTCATCTAAAAGAATGCGAACATCAATGCCCGTAAGGGGGAGAGGATGACAGAGAGGAATTAAGGTGGCAGTATGCTTGGCAGCCATGATCCCTGCTAGTCTCGCCGTACCTAAGACGTCCCCTTTTTTGACATCTCCTGCCTGAATGGCATCGAGGGTTGTGGTCTTCATAGAAATTTCACACACCGCGATCGCGCGTCTTAGGGTTTGCGGTTTGTCAGAGACATCAACCATGTGAGCAGTACCAGTTGAGTCGAGATGTGTGAGGGCTTGAGCAGATGTCATAAACAGAAGTACGTTAAATGCGACAAGATAAGCATGACAAGGGTAGAAAGCTACGTGAAAGAACTAAGCAAAAAGCTAAAATTCAGAAAATGGCAAAAAAGCTACTTGTAAATTATTCTGCCCCTGCTTATTTTGCCACCTTACCGTATGACTAAACCATCAGATCGACTTAACCCACCCCAAACAGTTCAAATCGATCGCTTAGCAACCACCCAAGCGATCGCCCAGCAACTTGCCAACTTACTCCAGCCTGGCACAATCCTATTGCTAGAAGGCAATCTCGGTAGCGGGAAAACCACTTTTGTTCAGGCACTAGGCAAAGGTTTAGGCATTCAAATACCGATTACTAGCCCCACATTCACGCTCATCGACGAATATGACTGCGGGCGTATCCCCCTTTATCATATCGATCTCTACCGTCTTGAGGGCGAACAAATTCACCATCTCCACCTCCAAGAATATTGGCGCGGTCATGATTTTCCCTTGGGTGTGGTGGCGATCGAATGGTCAAATCGACTCCCCCAATTACCCAAACATTATATAAAAATTGAGCTAGCGATCGAGCCTGCGACAGTTCCCCAGACAAAGCCAGCAAGCTTAACCAATTCTGAGGAAGATGCTAAAACAGATGTTGAAATCGATCTCGAACCGCAAAGCTGCCGTCAGATGACATTTACAATTTGCGGCAGTCAGTACGATCCAATTCAACAATATGTCAGCTCATTAGCTACTCCACATCCTCTTTCAACGCAGCAGACTTAAGCGCATCCGCAGAACGCGTTAATGGCTCAACTGTTTCTACTTTTTTATCGGAGCTTTGCTTAAACTCTTCTCGAAACCCCTGTACGGTTTTTCCTAAGCTTTGCCCAAGCTCTGGTAATTTCTTCGCCCCAAAAATGGCGATCGCCACCACTGAAATCACTGCAACTTCTGGCCAGCCAATACCAAACATGTGATATACCCCTCTTCATGCAACATTGAGATCTGCTATGCTCTCTATTCTCTACGCAAAATGAATTTAGTAAACTTAGTTTTTATTTTGTTCCTATGGAGTCAGTCATTACTTGGGCACTTGGTAGTACTTCCCCCGACACTGAAACCAATCTGGCACGCATTGCTCAGTGGTGGTCAGATTTAGCAGGGCAAGAAATTATCTGGAAACAACGTCCAATTCCTGCAAGTAGTAATCCCCAAGACA
Source organism: Tumidithrix elongata BACA0141 (assembly GCF_036349135.1). Classification (NCBI taxonomy): domain Bacteria; kingdom Bacillati; phylum Cyanobacteriota; class Cyanophyceae; order Pseudanabaenales; family Pseudanabaenaceae; genus Tumidithrix; species Tumidithrix elongata. The sequence continues at coordinate 4,387 of NZ_JAZBJZ010000001.1, read as the reverse complement.
TTAGTTGGGATCAGCAAAAATTTGATGAAACCTTTGCGATCCAGACACCACAACTGCGAGGGATCACGCTTTACTGGCGTAAGCCCACGGCTGAAGAGGAACGTAACATTACTGTCTCGAAACTCGAGCTCGATCTATTTAACCAACAGCTAGATGTATTTCCTGCGTCAGGCAATAACTATCAAATTCGGCTGACCCTACCGAAAATTGTCTACCAAGCGATCGAGCTAAACAATCCTCAATTTGGTTGTGTGACCGCACCGAATGGTAATGCCGTGATTTTATTCCGAGACGATCGCCAAAGGCTAGATGTGAAAATCAATCTAGATGCAGCAAACCTAGCACTTTTACAGCAAAAGCTGACACAAAATAGCTAACCTGTTCGATGTAGACTACATTACATATTTTGTTTAAGTTAGAGATTCTTTAATGAATCTTCAACCTCGGTTTAGCTTATGATTTCACTTAGTTGCAGGTTCTAAGGAGTTAAAGCTGTATTATGCCAACCCAACCATTACCCCCTCCGATTAACCCTCGCCAGATGGATATCCTCCGTGCCGTGGCAGCAATGGCTTGGGCAGATGGACAGTTAGAACCTGATGAAATTAGACTCATGTTAGATGAGTTTGTGGTTTTATTTGCGAAATCAGAGGCTGAAAAGCCCACCTTAAAACAAAGTTTGCGAGAATATTTCGATCAAAACCTGCCCTTAGAGGAAATAATTCCTCAAATTAAACGAGTCGAAGATCGTAAACTAGTGCTTCGACTTGCTTATCAGGTCATTCAGGCAAGTCGCCGTCGTCCTGACGAACCTAGAGTTAATCTAGACGAAGCTGCGGCATACCAAAGGCTTGTACGGATGTTGAACTTACCCGCCGATGATGTGGCAGATATTGAGGCATCTGTAATTCCTACAGATGAAGTTCACTCTACAGGCATCATTAAAGCCTTAGCGGCAAGATTGCACAATTTAATCAGTAGCTAGTATGCCCGATTTTCCTGATTCTCAGCAAAAACTTCTTTCTGCACCTTTCTTTTTAGGTTTACCAGAGGCAGCTTCAGCCCGTGCTACAGCTCAAATGGTGGCAAGATCTCATCCCGCCGATCAGGTAATTCTCTTAGAAAATGATTGGGGCAACTCCGTCTATTTCATTTTGAGTGGTTGGGTTAAAATTCGCACCTATAACCTTGATGGCAAAGAGGTTACCCTCAATATTCTGGGATTTGGTGAAATGTTTGGTGAGATGGCTCCTCTCGATCAAGTGCCCCGTTCTACAGATGTAATCACACTAACGCCCTCCACGATTGGTAGTTTGCCTGCTTCTGACTTTGTGCGTCTGATCGAGACAGAACCGATCGCAGGGATCCATCTGGCTCGGTTAATGGCAAAACGGCTGAGACAGGTAAATCGTCGTCTGCGGTTGCGGGAAGCCGACAGTACCTCACGGGTTGCCGATGTCTTACTCTTTCTGGCTGAAGGTCAAGGCATTAGAGATAGCGCAGGTTTTTTAGAAATCCCGAACTTGCCCCATCGAGAGCTGAGTAGCCTCAGTGGTCTAGCTAGAGAAACCGTCACAAGGGTTTTGGGAAAGCTAGAGCGCAAAAATTTAATTCAACGCGATCCCCATCGGGATGTACTCTGCATTGTTAATCCCAAAGGCTTAGAAGCTTTGATGGTCTAGGTTGTTATCGCTAGGCTTTTACTGATTCATCGTCTCACTGCGGGTGAAATCAACCGCAAAATGGCTGTATGTAAAAATTCTTGTTATGATGTAGCACGTTGTTGGTGTACGAGGAGTATAAATGCTGAGTCCAGTTGATTTCAGCGGTAGACCGTTTCACTTTATTGGTATTGGTGGCATCGGGATGTCTGCGATCGCTCATATCTTAGTGAAACAGGGTTTTTCAGTATCTGGATCAGACTTAAATACAAATCGAGTCACGGCACAATTACAGGAACTAGGCGTAAATATTTTTCAGGGACATCACGCTCAAAACATCGATCCCAAACACCCGCCTCAAGTGGTTTGCTCGACGGCGATCGGCCAGCAAAATCCTGAGTTTCAAGCAGCGACCTTGCTAGGATTGCCGATTTTACATCGCTCGGACTTACTAGCTGCTCTGATCGGTCGATATAAAAGTATTGCTGTCGCTGGCACGCATGGTAAAACCACGACCAGCAGTTTGGTTAGCTATCTATTTTTAAAAGCCAACCTCGACCCAACCATCATCGTGGGTGGAGAAGTGGGTGCTTGGCAAGGCAATGCCCGACTAGGACTGGGAGCCTATCTGGTTGCTGAAGCCGATGAGTCCGATGGCTCACTGGTTAAGTTCGCGCCCCATGTTGGTGTGATCACAAATATCGAACTCGACCATCCCGATCATTACGATAGTGTCGAGCAGGTGATTGCGATTTTTCAAGAATTCGCCCAACGATGTCAGGTTGTAGTCGGTTGTCTTGATTGTCCCAACGTGCGATCGCACATTCAATCGGATATTACCTATAGCCTGTCCGATCCAAAGGCAGACTATACGGTGACAGAGGTGGAATACCTAGCTGGCAATACCAAAGCCGTTGTCTTAGAAAAAGGCAAGCCTCTCGGTCAGATTTCGCTACAAATTTTAGGTCAGCATAATTTGAGTAATGCCCTCGCCGCGATCGCGGTGGCGCGTTATGTCGGTATTGAGTGGGCAGATATAGAGGCAGCACTGCCAGAGTTTATTGGGGCAAATCGTCGGTTTGAGGTAAAAGGCAGACAGGATGGCATTATCTTTGTGGATGACTACGCGCACCATCCCAGTGAAATTCTTGCCACGCTAGCTTCGGCAAAGCGGCAGAGTCAAAGCAAGGTTATAGCTATTTTTCAACCGCACCGTTATAGCCGCACCACGAGGTTTTTAACTGAGTTTAGTCAGGCATTTGGGGATGCCGATCGCGTTATCGTCACGGATATTTATGCGGCGGGCGAGCGCAATGAAACCAATATCACGGGGCGAGAAGTAGCCGATGCGATCGCGACTTTTCATCCTGATGTGCATTATCAAGATTCCCTGAGTGCAGTCCAATCTTTTTTAGTCAAAAATCTAAAAGCAGGCGATCTGGCAATTTTTCTGGGCGCAGGCAATCTCAACCAAATCATTGCCCCCACAATTCAAGCAATGGCGGCTTACTGTCCCTCAAAATAAAACACCCAAACCTATCTCCAATCCATCAATTTAGCCCTGGGTATGATTACCGATTTGCCAACCGATCTTAAAATCTCAGCCGATGTAACCCTAGCCAGTCTGACATCGATGCGCGTCGGTGGTTCCGCCGAATGGTTTATCTCACCTCGTAACACAGCGGAACTGGCAGCAAGTTTGGTCTGGGCAAGGGAAAAGAATTTGCCCATTACGCTGATTGGTGCGGGTAGTAACCTCTTGATCAGCGATCGCGGCTTACCCGGTTTAGTGATTTGCACGCGCTACCTGAGAGGATTTGAGCTTGACGAGGAAACTGGGAAATTAACCGCTGCGGCGGGTGAACCCGTCGCAAGGCTGGCTTGGCAGGCGGCAGCAAAGGGCTGGGCAGGTTTTGAGTGGGCAGTGGGCATTCCCGGTACGGTGGGCGGTTTAGTGATTATGAATGCCGGGGCACAGGGTGGCTGTGCAGCGGACTGCGTGATCGGCACCGAGACGGTTGATACGACTGGGCAGATCGAGCAACTCACCCCCGATGATTTGAACTTTAGCTACCGTAGTTCGTCATTGCAATACAGCGACCAAGATGCGATCGCGGGTAAAATCATGCGAATTGTCACTGGGGCAACGATTCAACTTACCCCTGGCTACGATCCTGAAAAAGTTACAGCAGTAACCTCTGACCACCTTAAATATAGGCATACAACCCAACCTTATAACTTACCGAGTTGCGGCAGCGTGTTTCGAAATCCCTATCCCCATGCAGCGGCAAGACTGATCGAGCAAGCGGGTTTAAAGGGATATCAAATTGGTAACGCTCAAGTGGCGCAACTCCATGCCAATTTCATCCTTAATCGCGGTGGTGCTACAGCCAATGATATTTTTCAATTAATTCAATACGTCAAAGCCAAGGTAAAGCAGCAATGGTCGGTAGATCTAGAAACTGAAGTCAAGATGCTAGGGCATTTCTAAACGCGATCTCCGCAGGCTTTAAATTTTTATTGATATATTTACCCTACTTGACAAATCGGATGGGGATCGACCGATAGAGATAGATTGATTGGATGTATTTACAAAAATCCTTAGATCCTCTACCTTAGTAGGTAGGGTAAAAGCCCAGATAAATACTTAATTCATTAGGAATCATTCAACATGACCACTACAGTACAAAGACGCGAAAGCGTTAGTCTGTGGGATCAGTTCTGCA